>SKNI01000285.1 GCA_007120615.1 Myxococcales bacterium
CTCCCCCCGGCACATCACAACCCCTGACGGATCGCTTATCGACTTTACCGGGGCCAACTCCTTTCAAATAAGCCCGCTCTCGGAAATCGGGTTTAATCCCACCATCGTTCCCGCCGCTCCTCAATTTCAAGACCAGCTGCAGTCCGGATCGCACACTTATACGTTAGGAACAAACGCCTCCGAGATCTGCTATTATCTCTATCAGGCCACCGATCCCGGTTCGGTGGTGGATATCAATTTCTATTTCGTGGGAGTCGACGGCCTGAGCGCCTCGAACGCTTCTAACCATAACCAATTCCAGTCGATGCTCACTTCGATGGGTCACTACTACGGCCAGGTCGGACTTTCCATCGGTGAGAAACGCTTTTTCGACGTCAGCCAGCAGGTCACCGATAATTTCCGGGTGCTCGACAGCCACGAGGAACTTGCCGAATTGCTCACCTACTCTGAGGAGCCCGGCCCCGATCTGGATAGCACCATGAGTGTCAATCTCTTCCTCGTGGAACGAATCACCTACGGTGCTCTGGGCTCTTCGATGGGAGCGCCCGGTGCGGTGGGAATTCACGAGTCCTGGCTCAGCGGTGTGGTCATGAGCACAGAATATCTCGACCAGGGCCCACAAGGCATCACCGTGAGCGCAGTCACTGCCGCTCACGAAGTGGGACACTTTCTGGGCCTCAATCACACGAGCGAGACCGATGGTCAGACCTTCGATGCCCTCTCCGATACCCCTCAATGCCCCAATATCAATCTTAGCAATCCGGCAAATTGTCCGGACTGGGGAAATCTGATGTTCCCGCTGGCGGATACGGGAAATACAGCTCTCTCCGATGGTCAGGGCTTCGTCATGAAAGCCAACCCCCTGACGAAATAGATGGCAACCCCGCGCTCACAGGGGAGCAGGACGGCGGGCTTCATCCTTATAGGTTGCTACCTCTCGGAAAACGCGAAGGGCATTGGTCCGGGTTATCTTCTCGATCGCTTCCGCCGAATAGCCCCGCTGCCGAAGCCCATCGGTGACCCGGATCATATCCCGACAATCGCGATGATCGCTTAAAATCGTGGGCAGCCATCCGTCGTAATCCGATCCCAGCGCCACATGATCAATGCCCACCCGTTGCACGATATAGTCGAGGTGCTCCAGCGCATCCACGGTGCGTAGACGCAGCTTTCCCGACAGATACAGCGGGGCAAAGATAAGCCCTATCACCCCTCCGGTAGAGGCGATCGCATCGATCTCGGCGTCCGAGATATTGCGACTGTGGTCGTGGACTCCTTTGACCCCGGTGTGGGTGCAGAATACGGGCGCTCTACTTATAGCACAGGCATCCAATGAGCTGGGAGTATTGACGTGGGACAGATCGATTCCCACTCCGTGTCGATTTAACTCCTCGATCAGCCGTCGCCCAAACGCGGTCAGACCGTCTCGCTCATTGGCCCCTCTTCCCATCGACACCGTAGCTGCCGAGTTGGTCGAGAAATGAGCCAGAGTCAGATAAACCACCCCCATCTCGGCCAGAGCCGCCACCCGTTCGATTCGGCCATTGAGCATATGGGCCCCCTCTACTCCCGGAGCCAGCGCTAATTTTCCCTGCTCCCGAGCGCGCTCCCAGTCTTTGGATGACCGCACCCTCAAGGTCCGAGCGTCCCCTTCGGCAACCTCATCGAGATAGCCTATCTGGCGCCGCAACTCTCGCCATCCCCGCTCGCTTTCCCAGGGATAGTAATGAATTCCCATGCAGGCGCCCTGGTATCCGGCCTCGATCATCCGGGGAATATCGGCGTGCCAGAACAACGGCTGCCCCTTGATTCCCCGGCGGTGGCGCCGGCGAAGATCGTAGCGAAAAAGACGCTGCTGAATGATGCTATCCACGTGCAGATCGATAAAACCCAAACTCTACCTCCCGTTGACCGTTATCCCCGTCTGACAAAGACCGCGCCTCAACGCTCCTGTCGGGCCTTGAAATCGAGGGCGGCGGAGTTGATGCAAAACCGCATTCCCGTCGGAGGAGGCCCATCGGGAAAAACATGCCCCAGATGAGCACCACAGGTGGCGCACAGAATTTCTGTTCGCACCCTCCCGAGGCTGCGATCTTCTCGGGTGGCCACCCGATTCTCATCGACGGCGTCCGTAAAGCTGGGCCAACCGCTTCCGGAATCATATTTCGTCTGGGAATCAAAGAGATCCGATCCGCAGGCGGCACAGACGTAGATCCCGTCTTCCTTGTGATCGTTATACTTACCCGAAAATGGGGGCTCCGTGCCGCATTGACGAGTGATTCGGTAGGTCTCCTCATCGAGAATCTCTTTCCACTCCTCTTCACTTCTGTTGATCTGAAAGTCGTACTCTTTCTCAGTCATGATACTCCTGTGGTTGTCGAGACGGTGATCGGTCGATTTTCGCTGAATACTCGGGGTAAGAACTCTTCTACAGCCTCACCAATGATCTCCGGGGCGTCAAAGAGCCCGGTGTGAGTGGCGTCTTCGATCCAGGTCAACTGAGAATCGGTGATCGCTTCGGCGATCTCGCGGCCCAACTCACCGGGAGAGAATCGATCGCCTCCCCCGGCAACCACCAACGTGGGAACATCGATGGAGCTCAGAATATCACGGGCCGAATGCCGCTGGGCGCCCAGTCCCAGTGCATACCAACTGGGAGCGTGGATTTCAGCCAGGTGCCGATAAAATGGCTCCATTTCTTTGAATGTGACATTGGAGCCAACAAATCCAATCTTTTGGGCCAGGCCGTGGACCATCTCCAGACGACTGACCCGAGATCCCAGCTTCAACAACGGGCTCCAGACCAAGGGCCCCGTGCCCTGGTAAAATCGATAGATCAGGGGGCCAATCCGAGGATCGATAAGGGTGTTAAAGGGGCTCTCACAGGGGCCCAGCACCGGGATCAGCCCTTCGATACGTTCGGGAAAATGGCGCCAGGACTCCAATACAATCTGGCATCCAAACGAAAAGCCCGCCAAAACCGCATTCTCCACCTCCGCGGCGTCGAGGATCCGGCGCAAATCATCGGCGCAACCCTCCACGGTCATCGTTTCCGGATCCCGAGCCGCTCCCGATCGCCCGTGCCCTCGAAGATCCCATCGAATGACTCGATAATTTTGCCGCAATCGCTGCCGCAAATGCTCCCAGTACAAAGTCGAATTGGCATAGCCGTTGGTCATCACTACCACCGGGCCTTCCCCCTCATCCCAGAACGCAAGGGAGGCTCCATCTTCCGATACGGTCCATCGTTGGCGACATCTCATTGTGTTTTCTCCACCTGAAACCTAATCTTAGCCTCGATAACTCATGAGAACTTCCTGCAAAGCTCATGGCCCAATTTACGGTACCACGGAGAACTCCTGTGAGTGAACACAACCCGACGGCCCCGAAAGACAACGAGGCCACCGAAAGGCTGTCGGAAAAACTCTCCGATATCCCTTCCAAAAAAGGCGAACTCACAACGACCGACCAGGAGAGTCTCGACCTGACCCGCTATAAGACGGCAGAGCTCAAGAAGCGCTTTGAAAACCTCTTCGGGCTCACCCGCCTGCTCCCCTGGGCGGTCGGCGGTCTCGGTGGCTGTATGCTCCTCACCATCAGCATCTGGATCCTTTTATTTGCTCCTCGCGCCGGGGTCGTTATTGCGAGCATAAGCCTGATTTACCTCTTCTTTCAGGGCTTCTTTCTGGGGGTGCTGGCGGCCTCCTTATTAGTCGTAGCTCGTTTGCTCCAGCAACTGGGCGCGATCGTGGACATGACCATTCAGACGCTGCGCGAGGCCCTTCGAGATCTGCGAAAGATTGGCGATGACCGCACCTCCCGAGCGGAATTGACGGCGGGGCTGGTCCACGGCGCAATCTTACCCGCCGCTCAGAGCGTGATCACCATCAAGATGGGCCTTCTTCGACTACCGATCAGCTTCGTCATCAATCGGCTTCTCAAAAGAACCGCCAAAAAGCTGACCAAAACGATCGATAAAAAAGAGCAAAAACTTCTCGCCGACCTCGATTCATCGACCGATGATATCCCAGAGCACGCCCCTCCTTCAGAGCTAAAGAACCGGTCAGCGGGGGAAAGCAATTCCTCAATGATCAAAAATTCTCTTCATCAGGGAGAGACTCACCTCGATCGAATGCAGGAGCGCGTAGATTTAATCGCCCGGCGCACTCGGGGGGCGACCTTGATTCCGGCGGCGATCTTTTTTTCGTTCATCGCCATCTTCTCCAGCCTCCCCTGGCTATTGGTATTCGTGATTTTCTTATGATCAGATTCGTTTGTGATCAGTAGGGGATATTCTCGTCGAAGTCATCGGTGTGGTCGAACCCTTCGATTTTACGAGGGTGGACTTCCACCGGGGCGTCATCGACGAGCAGCCATCCCTGATCGGAGTCGCCGCCTGTTACGCGAACCCACCAACTCTGGGAAATCGGCCGCCATTGCCCATCGACCCGGGAATCACCGTCGTCCTCGATCTCGACCTCCCCCGTGGGACAGTCGGCGAGGACGATCTCTTCGGCCACACCCAGATAACAGGTCCCCTCCCCTGCGTATTGATAGAGGTAGAGAGTTTCATCGACGCCGACCTCAAATTCCCGTTGATCAGCCTCCAACTCTCGAAACTCCACATCATAGGGAATCCCGGTAATCACCTGAGGCTCACCGACCCGGTACGCTCGCGGCGAATCGACATGGACGTTGGTCTCCGCCCAATCCAGTTGATCGCCGTCAAACCAGCGCAGCTGTGCCACGACCTCGGACTCCTTGCGGGGCTCTTCATGAAGAGCGACCTCTTCGTCTCCACCCAGCCACATCAACTCAAAGGTCATATATTCTTCTCGACCCGGCCAGGTTGAGAAATCCACCGGGATCGGGACGAATTCTTCGGGCTCGTCGGGAGACTCTACCTCAGGGGGCTTTTGAAGTACTTCGGGCACTTCCAGCGCCAGCGGTTCGGGCTCAACGATCTCGTGCCCGTCCCGGTCACATCCCACCACCAGCACCGGCAGCACCATCGCTTTTGTTATCCACCTTCTCATCACGGAGCCCTATGCCTTGTTTGCGCGCCTCGACCACATCGCTTTGATCTGCGAATATCACTCTCCGAGGGCGTCTGCCAAGTATCACGGACCGAGAGGGTGCGCTCGAGGTCCCAACCCAGGAATCGATCGATGCAACGACTACTCCCCGCGCTTGCCGCAATTATCACCATTGGAGGCCTGGCCATATTTCTCATATTCTTCGGCGGAGAGGCCGATTCGGAGTTCGAAACGCCCGCCGTAGAGGCTCCACTGGTAGAAGTTGAACCCACCGAAGAGAACCCGCACCTGCAGGCCTGCACAGAAGATCCCGAGGATTGCTATCAACGAGCCATTGAGCTCACTGAGAGACAACAACTCGACGAGGAGCAGATTGCAGAGATCGCCGCTCTCTTTGAAGGAGCCTGCGCCAATGGGCTGGCTGTGGCATGCCACGACCGCGCGGTGATGGCTGACGAGGCCATAGGGCAGGCCGAGGACATCACTGAGGCGATTCTCTATTACGGAAAAGCCTGCACCCTCGGCCACGAGCCGGCCTGCGCGACGGGACGTCTGTTGACCTCCGGCGCCGCCGAGCGAGGCCCGGAGTTGTGGATCGAAAATTGCGACGCCGGAGAACTCGAAGATTGCATCCAGCTGGGGCTCTTCGTGGAATCGGGAGGTGAACTGCCCGACGGACGAACGGCGATCGAATTATTGGAGCACGCCTGCGAGCAAGGCCAGTCCGACGGATGCTACTGGCTGGCTCGTCATCTGGACCGAATCGGCTCGGGAACGGCAGATGAAGATCTGGAGGCTCTCTACCAGCGCGCCTGCGACGGCGGCATGGGCCGCTCCTGCTCTACACTCGCCCGAAGACTCGATGCCCGTGGGGACTCCACGACCCTGATCCCCACTCTGGAGCGCTCCTGTGAACTCAAAGACGGTCACGGCTGCTACCATCTGGGCCTGGTCCACAGCCGCGACGACGACGCGGAGGCAGCCACCGCCGCCTTTCGACAGGGCTGCGAGCTGTGGCACGGTGAGAGCTGCCATCAACTGGGACAGGCACTCCTTTCGGTGCCCGACGAAGAGTCCGCACCCCACTTCGAGCGAGGCTGTCAGCTGGGCGTTGCCGCCGCCTGCTTTAACTTTGCCGTACACCTCAACACCGAGACTTCGCCCCCACCCTTTGAGCGCTCCCGCCGCCTTTTAGAGCAAGCCTGCAAAGGCGACCACCTTCAGGCATGCGCCTTTCTGGCCACCATGCTCCGAAACGGACAGGGCGGCCCAGCAGACCCGGCCCGCGCAAACGAGCTCTCCCAAAAAGCCTGCGATGGCGGTGTGCAAATGGCCTGCTCCGACCACCCCCGAGGACTCTGAATCACAACACCAATAATAAAAACATGATCCACGGCCCGGTCACCAGGAAGATAAGTCCGGTATAGCCGATGATATCGCGGGCTTTTAATCCCATGATTCCCAACAATGGCAGCGCCCAGAAGGGTTGAAGCATATTCGTCCAGGCGTCGCCGTAGCTCAACGCCATAATCGCCCGGTGGGGCTCCACTCCCAGCGCATCGATGGCCTCCATCATCACCGGCCCCTGCACCGCCCACTGCCCTCCACCGCTGGGAACAAAGAAATTGACCACTCCCGCCGATAAAAACGTAAACAGCGGATAGGTCGTCGTCGTCGAGATCGACAAAAAGAACGCCGAAATCTGGGCGATTAATCCGCTGGCGATCAACAGGCCCAGGATCCCGAAATAAAACGGAAATTGTAATAATATGCCCGCCGCTCCTCGGGCTCCGTCAGCGATGGCGGCCGCGTAACTTCTCGGCGTGGGATGAAGCAAGATGCCAAGCGTCAAAAAAAGTAGATTGATAGAATCTAGATTCCAACCGTCGAAGCCACGCTCCCCGAAATACTGAAATAAGACTCCAAGCATCACCGCGCCCAGCACTAGATTCAACAGGCGTGTTCCCTCAAAAAGACGGATCACCGGATGGGCCGACGGGCTCATCTCGGGGACATCGATCGCTCGATCCTTTCCTTCTTTTTGCCACAACTCAAATCCCGTCATCGCCTCCGGGTCACGGGGCATCAATCGCCAAAACAGAACGGGAATGATCACCAATAAAGAACCGGTCACCACCAGATTGAGACTGCTAAATAAGGTCTCTGAGACCGGGATCACTCCGATCGTGTCGGCCAGAAAGTGATCCGCCTCCGCCACCGCAAGAGGCGCCGTTCCCGAGAGTCCCCCGTGCCAGACCATAAAACCGGCGTACCCGGCGGCTCCCAGCAAAGGGTAATGAATCGCCCGACCCTCTTCGGCAAACGCCCGGCCCATCTCCCGGGCCATAAACGCCCCCGCGATCGCGCCCAGTCCCCACTGAACCAGACTCGCAAGACAGGCCACCAGCGCCACCACGAAGGCCGCCGCTCCCGGTGTCGCCACCACCCGCGTCAGAGCGCGAATCCCTCGGCGAACCGGGCTGGCCATCGCCAGCGCATGACCGGTGATCAATACGATCGCCATCTGCATGGCGAATTTCATCAGCCCCGTATCGTAAAATTGACTAAACCAGCCCTGAGCCAGGTGGGTTACTCGATCCATCGGATTCAGATGACTGACTTCAGCCCCCACAAAAAACGCCGCTCCCGCCACCAATATCGTCAGGAGCAAGACCAGAACAAAGGGATCCGGAACAAAGCGATCCGACCATCGATGCAATACCTTTCCCAATTTCGCGATCATGGCGCACCTTATTTTGAACCTTTTTTTGGGCTTAAAAACCACCGGTGTGATCGGGATAGCCCTTTTCCACTCTTGACCATAGTTCAGACGGGTCCCATAAATAACCCCGTATTGACAAGTTCTTTTCAATCCAATCGAACCAAGGAGTTCCTATGCGTTTTTTATCGATTCTATCGCTTCTGGCTATTCTATTCATCTCCGTCATGGCCTGTGATCAGCCGGAGACACAAGACGACCAGAGCTCGGAGACGACCAGCGACGAGAGTTCCGAAGGCGAAGAGCAGCCCGCAGACCACCCGGCCCTTCTCGACCCCTCGCTGGCCACCGAAGAGGCCCCGGAGAAATTTCAGATTCTCTTCGAGACCACCGCCGGCGAGTTCACCATGGAGATCAATCGGGCCTGGGCTCCCAACGGCGCCGACCGCCTCTATAATCTGGTGCGCATCGGTTTCTTCGATGATATCGCCTTTTTCCGGGTGATTGAGGGATTTATGGTCCAATTTGGAATTCACGGTGACCCCGA
>SKNI01000525.1 GCA_007120615.1 Myxococcales bacterium
GCCCAGCGGATCTGGGACCGGATGGAGGGCCAACTCTCCGGCGACGATCGAATCGAAGGTCCCATTCAGTGGGACTCGGAGCAGTCCGTCTTAGAGGCCAGTCGTCGAATCCTACGCTCCTCTCCCACTACCGACCCCGATCTGGAGCGCAGTAATTTTGAGATGGTTCGCCTCGACGAAGACCTCAGCTGCGCGCAGTTTTTGGATCAAAGAGATTCGCTCTTTACCCGTTAATTTCAGAATCCTCGGAGTCCTCGTCTTTCCATGGGACACATCGGCCCGAAGACATCCCTGTTAGCTATCGGCCCCCATGGCAACGTAGAGTTTGGCAACCTGGAGATCCCCGTCCTCGCTACAGAAAAAGCGCTTTTTTATTAGCGATAACAGGGATGTTATCGGCGCCAAAGGCACCGTAGTTGGAGCCGAGGGAAAAAGGCCGCGCTCCTATACATTTGCCTGCTGCGAGCTTACCCTGCGTACCTCTCATCATCACAGACCGGAAACTCGCTATTTCTACCGATTAGAAAAATGCCATGACAAAGAAGCGCACCCTTTTTGCGATCCTGGGCGTTCTGCTCCTGTTTTCCCTGGGATATTTTCTGGACACCCTTCGCATGGGCGGACAATTTCTGGACATCGAACCCCATCAACCGGGACCCTGTGTGGAGATCGAAGGGATCGTGGGCGGTGAAGATCTGCAGTGGCGGCCCAACGGAAAAGAGATCTTTGTCTCGGCTCAGAACCGACGATCTCTGGACGAAGAGGGCCATATTTACCTGGTTGATCCCCGCGAGAAGTCCGTGGAGGACGTCACCCCGGAGTTGGACTTTTCCTTTCATCCCCACGGGCTCCATTTATTCGTCGACGACGATGGCAGCGAACGCCTCTTCGTGGTCAATCACCGAGGGGGCTGGTCGCCGCCGAGCACGGTGGAGATCTTTGATGTTAACCCCGACGGGACGCTCATCTATCGTCGAACCATCGAGAGCGAGGCCCTGAACTCCCCCAACGATCTGGTGGCTGTGGGGCCGGACCAATTTTACGTCACAAACGATCACGGAGCGACCTCCGATCTGGGCCAGACCTTCGAGACATTATTGCGCATTCCCCTGGGAAATCTGTCCTTTTTTGACGGCTCCGACTTTCAGGTCGTCCACCGACGAACCAAATACGCAAACGGGGTCAATATCAGCCACGACGGGACCGAACTCTACCTGGCCGAAACCCTTCGGCAGACCGTAAAAGTCTTCGATCGAGACCTCTCCACCAATGCGTTGGAACTCACCGAGGTCATCTCCCTGAAGTCCGGTGTCGACAATATCGACGTCGCTCCCGACGGTAGCCTCTGGATCGGGTCCCACCCCAAGTTGCTGGCCTTCATGGCCCATGCATCGGACCCGGAGACTCCGTCGCCCTCTCAGGTCATCCGGGTCTACCAAGACGAGGATGAGAGCTGGCAACAGGTCGAGATCTACCTCGACGACGGCGGTCCCATCTCGGGCTCTTCCGCCGCCGCGATTTGGAATAATACGATGGTGATCGGGCCGGTCTTCGACACCCATATACTCGTGTGTGACCTGAACTGACTCTTAGAGTCGAGCGGGCGCGGGCGCGGCGGATCCACGAAAAAGCGCTTTTCTCTTTATGCGGACGGGGAAGTCCGCGCTCCGTAGAAGTGTTCGCGTCAGTGCTGAGGCATACACAAGAGCGCCCCGTCCATGGTGCTGGTGCAGACGCCGAGTTGGCCCTGGGCCATCCGACATTGCTGGGCCACTTCGGTACAGGTCTCCACCGGCCCCGAGTCCCCTTCGATGGGACAGGCGGTCAGAAAAAGGACGATGGATAGGGCGATTATTTTGAGGAAATTCATCATGACGCCCATTCTAACTGGTGACGGCGACGGGCGAACCTCATTTCGGTTCTTCTTTCGGTTCTTCGTCGTCGAAGAGGACGCGGATCGCCGGGGTCTCCAGATCATCGAATTGGCCCTGGCGCACAGCCCAGGTGAAGGTGATCACCGCAGCGACGGCCAGGGCCATGGCGATGGGGATCAATAAATAGAGGATCGTCATGGTGCGGGCTCCATGGCCGGTTCAGTGGTGGAATGGCGAGCGATCGGTGCCTTTTCGGGCAACTCCTCGGGGCGATCGGGCTCAAAGGAGCTTTGAATCAGGGACGAAGCCACAACGCCCAGCGAACTGATGGGCATCAAGACTGCTGCCAATAATGGCGTGATAAACCCGAAACCCGCAAGGGTTATGCCCAGAAGATTATAAACACCGGAGCCTTTGAGGTTTCTATGGACCACGCTCATGATCTTCTGGGACCCCTGGAGCAGCTCTTCCACGGGAGCCACGCCGTTTCGAACGATGAATACATCGGCGGCCACAAGGCTTGCCTCGGCACCGCCGTGGACGGCGACGCCCACCGTAGCGGCTTGCAGGGCGGCGGCGTCGTTTACCCCGTCGCCGATCATGGCGACGTTGGCCAAGGGGTGTTCTCGCTCAAGCGCTTCGATATAGCGGAGCTTCTCTTCCGGTGAGACGCCGCCCGTGGTCAACCCTTCGTCAATGGAAAGCGCCCGCCCCGTCTCTTCTACCACCCGGGGGTGGTCGCCGGAGAGCAGGTGAACTCGAATCCCGCGCCGCCTCAATCGCTCGATGACCCCTTTGGATTCGGGGCGAATTCCGTCTCCCACGGCCACCAATGCCCGAATCTCACCGCCGACGGCAAAAGCCACCGGAGTCAGCCCCCGCCGGGCCTGCTCTTCTGCCCAATTGGACCTCTCCGAAGATACATCGTCGAACCAGGAGAGTCGCCCGATCGATACGTCTGAGCCGTCGACCAAGCCGCGAATTCCCGCCCCCGGCGTCTCTTCGACCTCTTCTACCTCGGCCTCAGAGATCCCCGGGCCGGCCCACTTCAAAAGCGCCCGACCCACGGGATGACTGGAGCGGGTCTCCAGGGCACAGGCCCGTCTGGCGAACGCTTGATCTCCATAACTATCCACCACCGACGGGCGGCCTTCCGTGAGAGTGCCGGTCTTATCGAAGACCACGTCGGTCACCGCAGCCAGGGCCTCGATCACATCGTCATTTTTGATGTGAATGCCCCGGCGCGCAGCCCTTCCCACGCCCACGGTCAGAGCCAGGGGTGTGGCCATTCCCAGCGCGCAGGGACAGGCGATGACCAGAAGGGCGATGACATTTGCCACAGCCCGGGTGGGGTCGACAAAACTCCAGGCCACCGCCGTGACCAGGGCGGCCAAGAGCACAAACGAGATAAAATAGCTCCCCAGGCGATCGGCGAATTGCACCACCGGGGCCCGGTCCTTTGCCCCGGAGCGGACCCACTCCATCAACTGGCCCACCCGGGTCGAGGCGCCGGTGGCGGTGACGTCCAGATAGATCGGGCTTGTGAGGTTGGTCGTCCCGGCCTCCAGAATTCCACCGGGAGCGATCTTCTCCGGCCGGCTCTCTCCGGTGAGCACCGCCCGGGAGACCTCGCTTTTACCGATGACCACGCAGCCGTCGGCGGGCACCACGTCTCCGGCGCGGACCTCGATGCGGTCTCCCACGACCAGTGTTTCGGCGGGGACCACCTCCACACTGCCCAATTCTTGCGCCCCTGACTCTTTCGGCAATCCCGGGCCCGAAGACAACACCCGCCGGGCGGTCCTGGGCAGCAGGGCCACCAGTCGCTCGGCGGCGTCGGCGGCCAGGCTATTGCCTCGAATCTGAAGATATCGAGCGGTTAGAAGAGCGGCCGTGAGGATCACGATCGAGTCAAACCAGATCGCTCCATGCCCCGTAATCGTGGCCCATCCGCTATGCCCAAAGCCCGCCAAGATCCCGAGGGAGATGGGCGCGTCCATCGACAGGCGTCCGGCCTTAAGGCTCGTCCAGGCCCGGCGAAAAAAGACCGACCCGCCCACATAAAGAGAGACCGCCGCCAGGCCAAAGGTGGTCCATAAGATTCCGGTGTAGAGGCCGGGATCGCTTTGAGCGTCGAGTCCGGCATAAAGAGCGATGGTCAACAACATCACGTTTGCCGCCACCGCCCAGCAGATCCCCACTCGCGTCAGCATCTTCTTGCTGCTCTGAGAGCGCTGCTCCACATTTTTGGCGTCGATGCCGTGGGCCTGAAACCCGAATTGGCTCAACCACCGGGCGATCTCCGAGAGCTGCACTCGCTGTGGATCCCAGTGCACCGTCAATCGCCTGCGGGCAAGCTCCTGGCGAGCGTCGACGACCCCCTCCAGAAGCCTGGGCATCCGCTCGATAAGCCAGATACAGCCTCCACAATGAACCCCCTCGATATGAAGTTCGATTCGCCGGGTTCCGTCGGCCAGGACCTCGGAATGGTCCTGCAGAAATTGCGGAGAATCAAAGAGAGTGGCCTGATCAGCCTGAAGCCGCTCGGGATCGACGGGCTGGGCCTCCTCGGACCAGCTCTCTCGAAGGGCATAAAAATCCTCCAACCCCGCCTCGTGGAGGGTGTGATAGACCGCCTGACAGCCGATGCAGCAAAAGGCCAGCTCTCTTTTGTCATCACAGACCGCTTCCTTTGCCGCTCTCGAGAATCGAAGGCCGCAGTGGTCGCAGGTATGGGCGGAGGAGTTCGTCATTTCACGGTGACCCGAAGTGTCCAGTGATAGGTCTTGTCATCTTTGTCGGCCACTACGCCCAGGTCCCACAACCCCGGGGTCTCGGCCAGGTTGGTGAAGAGATAGACGCCGGGGCGCTCCTCATCGGCGGTGAGCCTTGCGCTCTCCATCTTGGTCGCCAGCGACGGACGCCCGAAGCCGACGATGCCCTCGATATCTTCCACCGACTCACCGCCTGCATCGACGATATGAAGCTCGGCGATGGGGCCGTCGATCTCCACCTCCAGCGTCCAGCCCAGCTTTCTGGCCTTGTCGCGGGTCGCCTGCTCTTCATCGAAGTTTACGGATCGCTCGTAATAATCGGGGATGATCTGTGGGCCGCCATCGGCCTGGGCTACCATCAAGATGGTCATGCTCCAGGTAATGGAGAAGAGCAGAAGGCTGATGATAAAACCGGGCCAGAAGATATGTGCGGGGATCTGAGGCATCTTAACTACTCCGAAGAGGTGGTCCGTTGGACCGGGCCGAGAAGTCGAAAGTCAATAGCCTTCCACACTTCATCATTGACTGAAATTTCAAAAGTGGAGTCCGTTCCACCGGGGGGCATCTCGCTTGCCGGGACGACAATCCAGGCTTCAAAGCGCTGAATTTCACCGGGGGCGAGTGCCTGGACCTGCTCTCCGATGATGCGAATCTCGGCGCCCTCGGGAGAGGTCATCTTCAGGCGGACATCGACGGACTCCGCCGTTCGGTTTCGAAGCCGAAATCGCATGCGATTGGCGACCTCATCATCGCCGGTGACCCGGTAGGTCGTCCCCGATGCCCGACTGGCGTCGACCTCCAGGGGTCCTCGATTGGCGATCAATCCCACGAGCACCGACGAGAGAGCCAGGAGGATGATACCGTAGGCGATCGTGCGGGGCCGGGCCACTTTGGTCGGCTTGTCATCGATGGCCCGCTCCGAGGTGTATCGAATCAGCCCTCGCGGGGTACCGACGGCGTCCATGATATCGTTGCAGGCGTCGATGCACTGGGTGCAAGAGACGCACTCCATCTGAAGGCCTTCGCGAATGTCGATCCCCACCGGGCAGGTCCGAACGCAGGCTCCGCAGTCGACGCAATCGCCAAAAATAGACGTGCTCCCGGCCTCCAATTTGTCGAGATCGATGGGGCCTTTGTCGTGGTCTTCTTGGAGCTTTTTCTCAGCCTGACGGCGATCTCTTGCGGTCCCCCGCTGTTCTCCCCGACCGGGATCGTAGCTTACGATTAGCGAGTTTTCGTCCAACAGGACCGACTGAAAACGGGCATAGGGACAGGTAATGGTGCACATCTGCTCACGAAAATAACCGAAGTCAAAGAGCACCAGCGCCGTGGTCCCGGCCATGAGCAAAAAGTACCCGGGGCTCTCCGCCGGAGAATTGCCCATCCACTCCAACAGATTATGCCACCCCGCAAAATAGGCCACGAAGGTATGGGCTAAAAAGAGTGAAATCACGGTGAAGATGGTCAACTTCACCGACTTTCGCCAGATCTTGTCGACGGTCCAGGGACCGGCGTCGCGGCGCCGGCGCTTATTTTCCTTTCCCTCGATAAGTCGCTCCACCGGCCGATAGACAAACTCCAGATACACCGTCTGCGGGCACCCCCACCCACACCAGACTCGCCCAAATAGGGCGGTGAAGAAGAAGACGGTTACCAAAATGGTGAGCAAAAACACCATCAAAATGATCGTGTCCGTGGGGTGAAGGGTCAGCCCGAAGAAGGTGAATTCCCGGCGGGCCACATCGAGAAAGACGGCCGGCTTGGCGTTGATTTGAATCCAGGGCAACGCCACAAAGAGGGCGATCAGCGCCCACCCCACCAGGAGGCGGGCGCGCCACAGCACACCGAAAGCGGGGGTCGGATAGACCCACTTTCGCTTGCCCGATTTGTCCATGGTGCTCAGGACTTCTTCGGGCGATTCGATGACCGATGGAGAGGACATAAATCAAAGCCTCCGGTTTACAAACTCAACAAAAAAGCGGTCAGGTCGATGAGCATCTCCTCGTCGAAGTGCCCGTGGGCCGGCATCCCGGCTGCGGGAACCCCGTCGCGAATGACGGTGTAGATCTCCAGCGGGGAGTCGCCGTGAACCCACTGCCCGTCGTTTAAGGCAGCTCCGATCCCTCCGGAGCCGTCGGCGGCGTGACAGGCGGCGCAGGTTCGACCATAAGCGGCCTCGCCTGCGGCGATACGCGAATCATCGCCCATGGCCGCCACCAGGGCTTCTTCGTCGATGGGAACGATATCGGCCTCCGCCGCCGCTCGAAGCTCGGCCACCTCAGTGACGCCCCGCTCCAACTGGGCGTCGTAATCGTCGATCCAACCGGCGCCCAGGGCAGCCACATAAAAGACCGACCAGGCGATGGTGGCATAGAAGATCCACAGCCACCACCCGGGCATGGGATTGTCGTACTCCTGAATCCCGTCGTATTCATGACTCTTGAGGACGTCGGGATACCGGGAGGCGTCGTCTTTGGGTTGATTGGTGCTCATTGAGTGACCTCCTGTGGGTGCTCCATCACATCTGAATCAACGACCATTCCATCTTCCAGAGGCAAATTCCCCATATGCTCCACGCTGTCCTTCTTCATGAAGACGGCCCTCAAAAAGATGAGGAGGAATACGGCCACAAAGATGATGAGACCGATCTCGGCGAAGGCGGTTAATCCCGCGTTCTCAATGACTTCTTTTCGCATTATTGGTCTCCTTCGTCGTCTTTGATATCGGTTCCCAGACGCTGCATATAGGCGACCAGGGCGATGATCGCCTTGTCCTCCATTCCGGCCAGCGCGGGGTCCTGCTCGGCCAACTCGGCGGCCACTTCCGCGGCCTGTGCTCTGGCGAGTTCCACGGCGTTATCGGCCTCCTCGATGTCGTAGGGAACCCCGAGCATCATGTGGACCTGAATCTTTCTCTCGGTCTTACTCAGATCGAGTTCGTCCGTAAGAAGCCAGGGATAGGCCGGCATGATCGAGTCGGGGCTCGTCGAGGTGGGATCCTCCATATGATAGACGTGCCAGGCGTGGTTGTACTTTCCGCCCAATCGCGCCAGATCAGGCCCGGTACGCTTGGAGCCCCACAGGAATGGATGCTCGTAGACGTCTTCGCCGGGCTTGGAGTAATCGCCGTAGCGCTCGATCTCCGAGACCATAGGACGCACCATCTGGGTATGACAGGTGTGGCATCCCTCCTGGATGTAGATATCTCGGCCCTCCAACTCCAACGGCGTATAAGGCTTGACCGAGGCGATGGTGGGAACGTTGGCTCGTACCGCAAACATGGGCACGATGGAGATCACCGACCCGATGGCGATGGCGATGAAGGTCAGAATCGAGAAGACCAGGGGCCAGCCCTCTAAGAATCGGTGCCATCCACCCTTGAGCTTGTCCTGAATCGAGAAGAGAAGCTCGTCGATATTGGCCTGCTCGTCCTTCTTTTCGCCGGCTACATCCACACCGACCACGGTCCCGTCTTCCGGGGCGGCCTGATATTCCTTGCGCCAGGTAGGCACAGCGACCATGGCCTCCGGATCGCTGAGATCCTTAGGAGCCTTTTTGATGGTCATATAGATGTTGACCGCTGCCAGACAGGTGGCGAAGAGATAAATCGAACCGCCTACCAGACGTACCC
>SKNI01000434.1 GCA_007120615.1 Myxococcales bacterium
ATGCACAGATCTCCCGCATCGCAACACTGATCGAAGTCCTCACCGCAGAGCTCTCCGAGCCCCTCACACCTGGGCGCACACTGACCATCGGGCCCGCAATTGGGGGTTGCACCCTCGCAGCATAAATCACCGGTGAGTCCGCAGACCGAGCCCTCGCATGCGGGCCGACAGATCGAGAGCGTCTCGCAATTTTCGTCGTCATCATCGCAGATCTCGACCTCGGCACAGGTTTCGCCATCCCCGCAGCAGGTGCCATCGCCGCCGCACATCACCCCCGACGGACAGACGCAACTCCCGCCGGTGCATTGATGGCCCGGCGCGCAGTCGTCCACGTTACCGCAGCCGCACTCCCCGCCCTCACAGACACCCGTGGAGCAGGGCAGGGGATCGCCAAAACCACTGCCCACACTGTCACAGGCAACAACAGCGCCGCCCTCACAGAGTGTCTCACCGGGGGTGCACTCCGTGGGCACACAGATCCCCTCTTCCGTATCGCAATAGGTGTCCTCGTCGCAGTCAGCCTGCGCCTCACAGAGCGTGCAGTCCTCTTCACCGGGGCAATCTGCACCTGTCTCATCATCACACCCCGAGCAACCCAGGGGCAAAAAGACAACCAGCACCAGAGCGACAAAAATCTTCCACCGACAATCAGTCATCAAAAGCTCCATAGACGAGCAAAAACCGGCTACCACCGGGCATACAAAACTCTACAATTTACGGGCTCAAATAGCCAGAAACTAACCCATGGAGGGTAGAGAGACGTGGAGAAGGGCAAGGGAAACTGCCCTGCCTGATAGTAGGCCCGAAACGTACAAAAACCCACCCGTCGGCAGAGCACCGCAAACTCCCCCCTTCCCTTGCCCTTCCCTGGCGTCCTTGGCCCCTTGGCCCCTTGGCGATTTCCCTTGCCCTTGCCCTTGCCCTTCTCCCTTTCTTTCTCTCCCCACCTCTCTCCTCACAACGTGATTCGACACTGCAACGGCTCCACCACCGCCGTCGCCGTCTCCGGATTGCAATCCTGTACCAGTGGCGCGCTGCTCCCGTCCTCGTTGGCCACAAAGACAAAGTTCAGCTCCTGATTAAATCGCGACTGCGGCACCGTATAACTGAAGGAAACGACCACCGTGCCACCGGGAGAGATGGGCTGGGCGATGTTGATGGTCTCCAGAATCTGGTTGGTATCGGCGTCGAAAATGCTCACCGGAAGACCCGAGGGGATTGCACTCATGCCGTTATTTCGAATGGTGACCTGAAAGTCGATATCCGGCGGGCAGGCCAGTTGATTGGCCTGCACCGAGCTTATCACCACATCCGGCGCGTTCAGTGGAATCTCTCCCTGGCGGTTGGCCCGGAAAGTATTATGGGTCGCCCAGGAGTGAGCCTGCACGTCGGGAACGGAGCCGTTGTCCAGGATATTGTCGATGGAGTAGGCGTGCTGATTCCAGACCGAACGGGTGCGCACCCACCGGTCGTTGGGATCTTCGTACACGTAGAGTCCGCGGCGGGTTACGTAATCATCGACGAAACCCGAGCAGTGGTCGATATCATTGGCGACCACCAGAATCTCGGAGCGACCGTTGCCGTCGACATCCACCACCAGCGGGTACTCCAGGATGGTCCCCGTAGAGTTCATGATCTCCAATTCCGTCTCTCCATTGACCCCGGAGTAGACCCGCATAAAACACTCGTCGGAGTAGATCACCGACGCCGAACCGTCTCCCTGAAAGTCGAAGACCGAAGAGCCCGTAGCGTTCGAGGACAAGTCCCGGATTTCCTTCTTCCACCGGATGAAGAGCTCTCCATCTTCAGGCTCCGCTTGTTCATGTTCGGCGAGCAGGTCGAGGTCGATTTCCTCCGGGGTGTTGTCGTCACCGAAGGCGGAGCGGTTGATGTCGAATACAGCGTAATGATGACCGCCTGCGACACCGATTTCGGGGCGTCCGTCGTTGTCGAAGTCGGCCACCGTGGGAGGTCCGCCGCGGTTATTATTGCTCGGTCCGGGAATCAAAATCGGTTGCGTTCGAAGGCTGTCATCGTCGTCGCATTCCTGGTCGGTGGGGTCGATCCCGCACCACAACTCGCCGGTCTGTCCGTTGAGGATTCGAACCGTCTGAGAGGCGACCAGAACAACCTCGGGAAGGCCGTTGCCATCAAAATCGGCCACCGCCGGATAGCCGTCGGGTCCGTCATGCTCCCAGAGTATTTCCACGGTCACATCGGGCGGATCCTGAGGGTCTGCAGCGGGCTGCCAGTCCACCGTCCAGGCGTGCTTGCCGGTGATGATCTCGTGCTTGCCGTCACCCGTGAGGTCGGCCACCACGGCGACCCCTCCCGTATAACCGTCATTCGTTCCAAATCGCGGACCGTCGCCGTTTTCATTCCAGACCGTCAATCCGTCGCTGTCGATCAACATCGCGCCCACGACCAACTGGGCCCGGCTCGGATCACCGTCGAAATTTGCCACCGTGACCGCCCCGTTCTGCACCGTTCCCGTGGCCAGTTCACCGTTGGCGTAGCGAGAGCGCCACAATGTCTCACCCTGACCATTGATCGCTACGATGGCGCTGGGATTTCCGCGACCTGCATAAACGATATCCATCACCCCATCACCGGTCACATCGGCGAGGGCGATATTGGAGCGACCCTGCGATCCCCAGGAGTCGTTGTCCGGGTCGTGGGGAACGCGGTGGACCAGCTCTCCGGCGGAGTCCAGAATGACGATGTCTCCGAGCTGCCAGTTGCTGCCATCGAGTCGAGTCGTATTGACGACTACATTCGGTTCGCCGTCTCCTGTGACGTCGCCGACGACGGGAATCGAGATGATGTCATTATCGGTCCAGGACCACTTCTCGGTGACCTCCATCTCCAGAAACTCTCCCTCTCCTCGACACTCGATTTCGTCGGGGAAATCATCGGGCATGCAGCGCTGAATTCCCGTGTCACAATACTCGCCCCAATCACAATCGGTGAAATCCTGACAGGAGTCGCCCGGCGTTCGACAGCTTCCAAAGACACAGAGGTCTCCGGCGTCACAACACTCGTCGAAGTCCTCCCCGCACAGTTCCCCGAGGCCGTCGCAACTGGGCGCGCACTGACCATCGGGTCCGCAATTGGGAGTGTCCCCCTCGCAGCATAAATCGCCGGTGAGTCCGCAGACCGAACCCTCGCACTCGGGCCGACAGATCGAGAGCGTCTCGCAATTTTCGTCGTCATCATCGCAGATCGCGACCTCGGCACAGATTTCCCCATCACCGCAACAGGTTCCATCCCCACCGCAGGTCACCGCCGACGGACAAACGCAACTCCCGCCGGTGCATTGATGGCCCGGCGCGCAGTCGTCTACGTCACCACAGCCGCACTCCCCGCCCTGACAGACACCGGTAGAACAGGCCACTGGATCCCCAAAGCCACTCCCCAGACTGTCGCAGGTGATAACCCCACCGTCCTCGCAGAGCGACTCGCCGGGCGAGCACTCCGTGGGCACACAGATCCCCGCCTCCGTATCGCAATACGTATCCTCGTCGCAGTCAGCCTGCGCCTCACAGAGCGTGCAGCCCTCGTCCCCGGGACAATCCACGTCTATACCCGTCTCCTCATCACACCCCGAGCACCCCAGGGGCAAAAAGATGACCAGCACCAGAGCGATAAATGTTTTCCACCGATAATCAGTCATCAGAAGCTCCATAAATAAGCAAGGCAAACGCCACACAAACCAATAAGTCTCACGAAGTGGCCAGTAACTCCGAGGCCATCCGCTCTTCCGGCAAGATTCGGCGGAGTTCTTCAAAGGGGATTACCCCTTGTTGGACCAGCTCCAAGCCGGTTTCTCGCATCGGGATTAATCCCGACTCCAGGCAGCGATCCCGCAATTCGTCGACCTGC
Organism: Myxococcales bacterium; assembly: GCA_007120615.1. Classification (GTDB taxonomy): domain Bacteria; phylum Myxococcota_A; class Bradymonadia; order Bradymonadales; family Bradymonadaceae; genus SKNI01. Next base: position 3,883 of record SKNI01000434.1, read on the forward strand.
AAAGAAGCGGCGATAGCTCGGCGAATGGAAGCGTTGACCCTCAAGAATTCGAGCACCGCGACCCGTCCGCGAGTTCCCCGGTGCTCACATTGGGAACAACCGCGGCCGCGGAACGCCGTAAAGCCCTTCGGCGGCCCATCGGGAAAGACCTCGGCGGCCACCTCTGGATCCAGGGGTACTTCTTCGCGACAACTGGTGCAGATTCGACGGGCCAGTCGCTGCGCGATCACCGCCACCAATTCGCTGGAGATGGAGTTGGCGTGCATCCCCAGGTCAAAGAGTCGTTGGACCGCATCGACGGCATCGTTGGAGTGAAGCGTAGACATCACCAGGTGACCGGTCTGGGAGGCGCGTATGGCCTCCAGAGCGGTCTCGCCATCGCGAATCTCGCCCACCAGAATGACATCCGGGTCCTGGCGGACAAAGGAGCGCATCGCATCGGCGAAGTTAAACCCGATATGTGGTTTGACCTGGGTCTGCTGGATATTGTCGATGGAGTATTCCACGGGGTCTTCGATGGTGATGACCTTGCGAGTTGAATCGTCGGCCAGAACCTGGAGCCCGGCGTAGAGGGTGGTCGATTTTCCCGATCCCGTGGGACCGACGACCAGAAGAAGTCCGGAGGGGCTGATCAATAAGCGCTCGTAGAGCAGGGCCTGGTCTTCGGGAAACCCGAGATCCCGAATGGAGAGCATCTTATTGTCCCGGGGCAACAGACGGATCACCACGTATTCGCCGTGGTGCGTGGGTTGGGTCTGAATTCGAAGATCAAAGGCCTGCTTTCCCACCCGATATTCCATACGACCGCCCTGGGGGAGGCGCCGCTCCGCGATATCGAGATTGGAACCGATCTTGATGACATTGATGATGCCCAATAACTCCGATGGAGAGATGTGGTATCGCTGCATATCGATGCACTCGCCGTCGATCCGAAACCGGACCCGGATGCGGTTTTCGTAGCGCTCCAGGTGAATATCGCTGGCCCGTTCCCCGACGGCGTCCAAAAGGATGCCGTTGAAGATCGCGGTATGGCGTTGGCTTTGATCCACACTGGTGATCTGGGGATCGGTAAAGCGGTTCGGTACACCAACAGAGTGAGGCTCGGAGTCCTCTATTTCGATGATCCCGAATTGCTCCAATTCGATGGCTTGCCAGAGGCGTCGGTAATCTGTGGGAGTGATCAGACCGAGGCGGACCTCTTTCGATTCACTGGCGGCCCGAAGCAACCTCAGGTCGATGTCGGGGTTGGGACTGGCGATCATAAAGACCCCGTCACGGACCCAGATCGGGGCGATATTATGGTGCTTCATGAAGGGGCGGGGGAGGAGGCTCAGGGCTTGCCGTTCGACCTGTCGGAGGAGCTCCTCGGCCCGGTAGAACCCGATGCCTCGCTGCAATGAAAGCGCCTGGTAGATCTTGTCTTCGTCGAAGGTATCCGATTGCCGAAGTGCGGCGAGGTTGTTTACGGTGGCGCCGCTGATCAGAACTTCCAATTCGTCCAGGTTGATGACCCCCAGGTCCGCCAGAAGCTCTTCCAGCGATGGAATCACGGTGAGGATCTGGAGGGGCTCTACCTCGAAGTCATCTCCCACCTTTTTGTACCGAAAGAGTTGACAGGTCTCGTCGTCGGTGGGGCGGCACGTTACCAACCGACCCCCGGGAGTGAGGTAATTCAAAAGGGTGCGAGGGATCTTGCCGGTAGAGGTCTCCACCAGGATCGCATCGAAAGGACCGTCGATCTTATCTTGACCACTCTGGGCGTGCACCACCGAGACATTGTTTCGACCCCCGCGCTCCATCATCTGGCGGGTGAAATCCGCACGATGCTGCTGGCATTCCAGCGCCACCACCTGGTCGACCAGCTTGCTCAAGACCATGGTCGTAAATCCGAACCCCACCCCCACATGGAGGACCCGGTCCTCGGGAGTCAACTCCAGGGCTTCTATGGCCATCTGTACCGACTTGTTGGGAGGCAATAATCGGTGATGAGGGGGATGCTCACAGACGCATTCAATATTCTCAGAGAGGATCGTGAGATCGAGAAAACCCCGCCGATCGGTGCTCTGAAGTGCTTCGGCAATGGTACTCGGTGAAAGTATACTGCTCATTTCTAACTCTTCTGGGTTGGTGCATGGGAGACAGGCGTCAATGACATTGGTGGACATCGATTCGTTGGATGTGTTCCTCGAGAACTTCCGGGGTCAGGGGACGCTCTTCCAGTTGGGGAGTTCGAAAGTGGAGTTGCTCCGGGGAGAGGGGCTCCGTGTCGGCCATCTCTAGCAGGTGGGGATTATCGTAGCCTCCGCCGTCGGCGTCCAGGTAGATGGGGTTGGTGAACGCAAAAGGGGTGATGTCGGTTAAGGGGATGACCGGACTCATATCCTCGCTTCCGTGGACCAGAAAGACCACGTAGGCGTCGGAGTCGGTTTCGATCTCGAGGTCCACGACCTTTCGATAGCGGCGGTGGACTTCGTCACCGGTGGCCACCACTTCCAGGTCGGCCTCCGTCAACTCGACGTCGATGGTCTCGGTGGGTTCGATGGGAGAGGTGTCGAAGTCACCGGGCTCGGTGATCACTTCCTCGACGTTCATCAGCATCTCGACGCGGTCGACGGTGATCCACTCCGGCATCTGCAGCGTGAGTTGAATGCTGACGGACTCGCCCTGGGTTTCCAGAGTCTGGCCGATCCTGGCGGTCTGGCCGCTGTGATTGGTGGCCACCGCTTCTATGTAGGGCCCGGTGGTGCCGATGACCTCTCCGCGGTTGATGGCGTCCACGAAATGAGCCTGGTCGAAGGTGGTGGGGTGGTCCTTGTCGTCGTCGACGAAGACGAAGGAGCGGGGCGCGCCGCCCAGATTTTTTCCGTAGCGCACGTGGGTATCGGTGACGGCGGTCCCGGTCTGAATTTGACCGCGACCGATCAGGGTCAGCCACCACCGGGTGACGCCCCAGAACCGGCCCATATCGGGGCCGTTCATCAGCTCCATGGCCGAGAATCCATCGTCCCACAGGCCGGTGTCGCCGGTCTCGGGATCGTGGTCGGGAGCCTTCACGCGCATCTGAGCGGGGTCGCCGTAGGTGATTCCCCGCAATACGTCGGAGAGTGCCAGAAAGCTGACGTCGGGGTGATTGAGTTGCACCACCTGGTCGCCGGGGTGCTCCCGGATCCACTTGAAGATCTCCGAGGGCGGCAGAGCGTGATCGGAGCCGTCGCCCCAGTCCAGGGCGCCTCCGTCACGGCTGTTCGGATCACGGGTCACGGGAAAGCCGTTGAAATGGCCCAGGTCACTGGTGGTGATTTCGGTGCCCACGATGGTGACGATATGGTCGGAGGCCCCCAGCGCGTCGACGGCGGGACCGTAGTCGGCGACCTGGTCGTGATCGGTGCTCACGATCACGTCCACCCCTTCGGTGAGAAATGAGAGGACCCGGTCTTCTTCGGGAGTGGTGCTGTCCATCGACGAGATGGCGTGGACGTGAAAGTCGGCCGAGAGGGCACCCGAGGTGTCCAAGACCCGGGCTATCTCGGCCTCCACCTCGGTGGTCTCGTCGGCGGTGATCTCGATGAGCCGACCCCCGGTCTCAAAAGTATCGGCGGGCCACACCGACCACTCCATGCCCCGGCTGACCACCAGGCGATACTGACCGGGATGAGCCGGGAAACGTACCTCTCCCTGAGGTCCGGCCCATTCGATGGCCGCGAAATCGGCGGGCAATTGGTGGAAGGTGACGTCCTCTTCGTTGGAGGTGGCTTTGCCGGGACAGTCGTCGATGCAGATCAAGGAGACCCTGGCCGGTGTGGGATCACCGTCAGCGGTGGTGACCGTGACCTGAAGAAAGCCGGCGCGGCCGATGATGGTGTGGGCTGAAGCCGCCTCTCCTTCTACCACCTCGACCGTCGCCGGGGCGTATGTGGCCTGTCCGGGGAGTCGGGCGCGGAGCTCGTAGGTGCCGGCGGGAACCCGCATCGAATAGGCTCCCTGGTCATCGGTGAGGGTCTGATTCATGGTCCGCCCCTGATCGTCGATAGCCGAGACCCGGGCTCCGACAACCTGGTGGTCGGCCAGGTCTTCCACCACTCCCTCGATGGTGCCGGTGGCCACCCCCAACTCGTCGTAAATCGCGTCGATTGCCGTGGAGACCGAGCCGTCGGAGGCATAGATCCAGTGTTCGATCTCTCCGATCTCTTCGGGCTCCAGATGGAGGAGCCCGGGCATATCCGCGAGCTGGTTCCGGTTGGCCAGCAGGGTCATCAGCACGTCGGTGCGTCCCAGGACGACGGCCACGATATTAAAGATGGTCAGATAAGAACCGGCGATCGGGAGATGAGCGCTCAACTCTTCGTCGGGCCGCGGCAGATAGATGGTGGCGGCGTCGTCGCCGAC
>SKNI01000657.1 GCA_007120615.1 Myxococcales bacterium
AAGATCGAGCGCGAGCTTGCCGGTGATGTGGTGGGCGACCACCGCCTCGTGGACGTGCATCACCCCTTTGGGAGCACCGGTGGTGCCGCTTGTGAAATGAAGCAAAGCCAGGTCTTGCGCTTCGGTGGGCTCCAGGGAAAACTCCCGGCCGTTGCGCTCCACCAACCCCGAAAAACCGATGGTGTTCTCCGGTAAGTCGTCATCGTCATCGACGATGATCACATGCTCCAGATCGGGCAGTTCGTCACGTATTCCGGCGACCTTCTGGCGGTAGATTCGACTGGTGGTCAGCAAGACCTTGCCCCTGCCGCCGCCGAGGCGCTGGCGGATGGGCTCCGGTCCGAAGGCCGCAAAAAGCGGACAGAAGACGCTCCCATTTTTCAGGGTCCCCAGAGCGGCGATGTACAGCGGGGGTACCCGCCCGCACAGCGAAAAGAGGGCGTCCCCCTTTTTCACCCCCAGGCCCTGCAGGGCGGCCCCGAAGCGGTCGGACAACTCGGCCAATTGGCCATAGGTGTACTCCTGGTGTTCGTCGCCGGCGCCGATCCAGCGAAGGGCGGTGTGGTCGGCCCGTCCGGTTCTGGCGTGGCGGTCGACGCATTCAAAGGCGATATTGAGCCCCCCATCGGGCAGCCCGTCGAGCCTTTTTCGGGCATCGTCCCATTGAAACTCGCCGTAAAGCGCGTCGTAGTCGGGCATCACCGGCCCGGTGGCTCCGGAGGACTTCTCTTTTCGTATTTTTTCGTAGGTCATAATCCCCACTTGGGTGCCTGTCCGCCCCTTGCACGGGACGGCGACCGTCGGTTTGTTGATGCTGTGCCCCCAAATCTAGAGACGACCCAGGGAGAGGCAAATCGGCACCCTATTCGTTGGGGCCGACTCCCACTTTTTGGATGAGAGTTCCAGGAGTGCCCTTGACTCACAACACTGTGAAACTACTCTTGGCGAAGTCGGTAAGGCTGCCACTTGCGGCGGTATGGCCTTCGGGATTCCGTAGGCACTCTCGCCGGGCTACACTCAAGGTATTACGAGAATCTACACGGAGAGCTTTATGTCTGTCTTGAAAACGTCTGTATTAGAGAAGCGCTACGCCTCTTTTCTGGTGCTCATCCTCGCTTCGTCAGTTCTATTTCTGGGGGCCTGCGAAATCGAGGGGAGCGATATTTATGATGATTACGAGCCCAATGACTCTATCGGGGAAGCCTATCCCATCGAATTGGGAGAGAGCTATTCTGCCTATATCGCGGAAGATGACGTTGACTTCTTCGAATTTGAAACGGAGCACGGATCTCGTACATTTGATGAGGTGGAGATCAGCGTGACCGACGTGGGCCCGGACTTGAAGATTGGCATCGCCGTGTACGATGCCAACCGCGAATTAATCCACCGCGGGACGACCAATACAGCGGGCGCCAACCTCACCATGACGCTCCCAGATCTTCAATCGGACGACCCCTATTATGTTCGCTTCAGCGGGACCTGGGGAGTAACGGGCTGGGAGGTTGGTGGCATTGGGGACAGTGACACTCAGGGCCGCTACACCTTTCAGGTCAGTAACCTGAATGCCAATGATGAGTTTGCTGGAAACCACAGCATTGAAGATGCCCATCCGATAGAAATTGGTGAGAGCTATGAGGGTGTATTGGTCTCTAGAAATGAAAGGGATTTTTATTCGTTCACGCCCACCTCAGAAGAGATGCGGTTGGAGATCACCGACGCCGGACCCGACCTCAAGACTGGTGTTGTCCTCTACGGTCCCAATCGAGAGGTGTTGGGACAACAAACCACCAATACTTCCGGTGGTTTGTTTGCCGTGGATCTGAACAATATGGACACCGACGCGACCTACTATCTCCGGTTTAACGGGACCTGGGGAAGGACCGGCTGGCAGGTGGACGGGACCGGAGATAGGGACAGCAGAGGGCCTTATACGTTCACTGTAGTCGAGGCAGAATAAGAAGGGTGGGGGGACCGACTTAGCTCCGGTCATCGCTGATGGGAATGGTAAAGTAGAAGGTCGAGTCCTCTCCCTCGCTGCTCTCCGCCCAGATGCGGCCGCCGTGGGCGTCGACGATGCCCTTGCAGATCGTCAGGCCTAGTCCTTCCCCCTGGCGGTCTCCCTTTTCTCCCTGCCAGAAGCGGTCGAAGAGATGGGGGAGCTGCTCCCGTGGAATGCCTCGTCCCGTGTCGTGTACGGCAAACCGCGCCGCCTCTTCACAGAGGCTGTTCATGGGACACATCGGACGAAAGACATTTCTGAACGCTATCCGCCGCAACCGCTATACAGAGTTTGGCGCCGATGACATCTATGTCATCGCCGTAGAAAAAAGCGCTTTTTTGTTAGGCGAGGACATGGATGTCCACGGCGCCAAAGGCACCGTAGTTGGAGCCGAGGCAAAAAGTAGGCGGCGATCGGAAGTTTTGTATTGGGCCCCCACCAACGTCTGGCGCCGCAGCCACCGCCGCCCTCGTGGCGGAGCGGTGGCTTGCCACCTGCGTAGCCCAACTATGCCCAACCCCCAGGCAAGCCTGGGGGATCAGACCGACGCGAACCCACAGCGCGCTGACCCAACAGACCACTAAGAAGTGAATCAAATACCCGCGCTATCAGTACGTTCTACCGATGTATCCCATGGAAAGACGTTCCCGTCCGCATCGAGCAAAAAGCGCTTTTTCTTTTCATGCGGACGGGGGGGACGTCCGCGCTCCTTAGTTTATCCCGTATTACCGATCAACTTGGATCACCCGACATCGAAGGTGATTGCGATGATCTCCTCGGACTGTCGCCGTGTCCCTAAAAGTTTCGGGGTCTCTGCCATCAATCTCGGCTATGGGCCTTTGACTTTCGATGGATGAGAAAGTGTCCCATGGACATCGCCACAAATAGGCCCAGACCGGCCAGGGGGTAGAGGGACTCCGCGCTGCCTCCGTCTACACCGAATCCAGCTCGGTAGAGGCTGGCAGCGACGATGACGGCGCTGATGACGATAAAGGTCCCTGGCACCCAGGGGTAGCCGGTGGCCTGATAGGGGGCGTCGTCGCCGTCGCGGCCGCGGATCACGAAGAGGGCCGCCACCGTCAGCGCTCCCATCACGAACATGGCGATGCTCGTCAGCTCCAGCAGCATCTCGAAGGTCCCGGTCATCACCAGCACCACGGCAAGGGCTCCTTGCAACAGCAACGCCCGGGCGGGGGTCCGGAAGCGGTCGTTGAGCTGCCCCACCGACGAGGCCATGGCGCCGCTTCGGGCCATCGCCCATCCGACGCGTCCTCCGGCGAGGACCGTGGCGTTGAGTGAGCCGATCAAGGCTACGGCAATCAGCGCTGTGATCATCCAGGTCGCCCAGTCGCCGGCGATGGCGTCGGCGGTGGCCGTACCGGCCTCCATGACGTCCTGGATGCCTTCGATACCCAGGACGTAGACAAATCCGGTGGCCAGGAGCAGATATAACACCGTGATGGCAGCCGTTCCTCCCAGGAGCGACCTCGGGACCGTCAGGGCCGGATTTTTCATCTCGCCGCCGACGTAGGCGATGGCGTTCCAGCCAGCATAGGCAAAATAGATCGCCAGCACCGCCCGGCCGAAGGATATCGGCATCGACTCCTCACTGGTGATGGGAGCCTGCATCGTCGCCGGCTCCATGGTCCAAAAGATCACCACCGCCGCCACCGCCAGAAGGGCCATCGGGATCCCGGTCAGCGCTACCTGGGCGTTCGTCGACAGACGAGTGCCCAGGATATTGAGCACCGTCAGGGCGGCGATGATCACCACCGCAAAGACCCGGGCCACGGTCAACTCCAGAAAGCCCAGACTCCACAGCACTCTATGAGGATCGATTTCGACGGCCGGGCCGAGGAGCACCGGAAGCTGAAACTCAGCCAGGGGCACCGCCATTGTGGCCACGGACCCGGTGAATACACCAACGAATAAAAGCCATCCGGCGCCAAAGGACAGCGACTTACCGAAGGCCTCGCGCAAGAAGACGTAATCTCCGCCGGCTCTGGGAAATCGGGTTCCCAACTCGGCATAGGCTACGGCCCCGCAAAAGGCGATGATTCCGCCAAAAATCCAGGCCCCAAGATACATCCCCACCGACGGAAGATGGGTCGCCACTTGTGGGGGGGTGATGAAGATGCCGATACCCAGCATCGACCCGATCACGATCGCCAGCCCGCCCCAGGTGCCGATCACCCGGGGCTGGCTGGAGGTGGACAAACCGGTGGTTTCTTCACTGTCATTGGTCGACATCAGGAGACTACTCCACCGTTGCGACGACGATATACTGCCGCTCCAGCCGCAGCTCATGGACCTCGGCGGTAAATCCTCCGGCCTCCATCTCGGCGACCACTACCTCGGGGGCGAGTCGATGTTGAGGGGGAGGGCCTGCGGGTGAATCTTCGTGGAAGTCGACGTTCCACACCGAACCGCCGTCGATCAGGCGTTCTCGCAGATGGGCCGAGTACTCTTCTCGATTGGGGATATGATGCCAGGTGTTGACGATCAAGATGCGGTCAACCGACGCCTCATCGAGTCCGGACTCTCCCTCGCCGGGCAACCGGGTTTCGACGTTGGTAAGCCCTTTTTCATTGGCCATCTCCTCGATGAATTGGAGCATCGACTCTTCGACATCGACGGCGATTACGGTGCCGTTTTCGCCGACGGCTTCCGATAAAAAGGGAATGAAGTAGCCGGTGCCAGCGCCGATATCGGCCACCGTCATTCCTTCTTCGATTCCCATGGCCTCGATGATCGCTTCCGGCTGTTGCCACTGATCGCGCTCCGGAGCGTTCCACCGCTGTGCATACTCTTCGGGGTCGTCGAAGCTATGATCGTGGTGGCCGGCCTCATCACCGTGATCGTGGTGATGGTGTTGGTCGTGGTCCCTGGGCTCTTCGATCGGCTTGTCGGGCGCCTCATCGGCTCCCGAAGGGGTCGAGCAGCCGACGGCGACGGCCATGGAGGCGCAGGCGAGAACGGCAACTAATTTATATTGCCAGGAGGGGCGGGTTGAATGGTCAGTCATGGGTACTTCCTTATAAAATGAATGAATCCGTTGTGGCTGTGATTGTTTCAAGCAAATGACATGCCAGCAGCCCGGGCGATGGGAGCTTTTCCTGAACAACTGGGTCGAAGATAGAGCCAAGTCGGGGGGAAGGACAAGACATTCGTCTCCCGGGGCCGTGCGTTTTGTTGGCAGTAATGTTTTACGGGTTGAAGTTGTGAATCGTGGTATGAAACAAATTCTGCAATATGTCGCTATCGAAGCCCTGAAGTACTGCTGGTTAGTAGTACAACGTCACTTAGCCTGCGGCCCATCGCCGGTCGTCTGCACCAATGGCGGCGTTGCGACGGTTCGACGATGCGCGGTGGCATCGCCTGCACCGATCGCGCCTTGCCCTTGTCACAGACGCCTCGCCGAGTGGTCTCACACGCTAAGTGACGTTGTACTATTAGATGGCATCCAGTTGGCCAGTTGGCAGGACCGCCTCCACCGGATCTGGAATTATCTGACCGGCGACTGCCAGATGAACCGGTGAACCGGGGAGGCCACCGAAGAGGGGGCTTTGAGATCACGAATTTGGATCGGTGAATCCATTCCCAAAGCCCCCCAGGTTGCTCCGGCCTTCTATCGCCCAGCATCGCCGTGCCTGCCCGGCCGGGTGAAATAAGCCCGGATAAGAGACGATTATTTCTCGACGGGATGGCCCTTCTTCTTCCACCCGCCGAACCCGCCGGTATACAAAACGATATCGTCGAAACCATGGGCCTGGAGATAACTGGCGGCGACGGTGGCACGGGCGCCGGCCTCGCAGTGGACGATCACCTTCTCACCCTTGGGCGCTTCGCCCCTTTCCTCGGCTTCGGCGAGCATCTGGGGAATGTTGCCGTAGTAAGCATGCTGGGACTCCGGGATGTAGCCGCGGCTTCGCTCCCCGATGGATCGGACGTCGACGATTCGGGTGTTGTCCTGCTGGTAGAGTTCAAATGCCTCGTCGGGGTCGTCGACCACCGGGAAGGTGTCGAGCTCGCCGGTGGCATATTGACCGATGCGGGAGGCGGGGACGAAGCCGACGATATCATCGAGGCCGATCCGAATCAGCCGCCGAGTCGCCTCCTCGATCTGGCTCGGTTCGGCGACGAGCACCAGGTTTTTACCGTAGGGGGCGAGGCGACCGGCCTGGTTGGAGAGCTCTTTGAGCTTGGCGAAGTTAATCGAACCCGGGAGATGCCCGCGGGCGAAGCTGCGGAAGTCGCGCAGGTCCATTATCCAGGTATCGTCGGATTCGGCGAGTTGGTGGAATCGCTTCGGGGTCAGCCGCGAAGGCGAGGGCAGCTCACCGAGGATGGAAGCTCCGTCGCGGTTCCAGGTTTTCATATTCGCGTAATAGGTGGGCGATTCGGGCTGGTCGCTCAAAAACTCCTTCACGAATCCATCTTCGTTATTGTTTTCGAAGAACTCCGACCACCAGGCGGTGCGTTTTTCGTAGCCGATGGTCGACGAGGGAACATCGCCGAGGGCTTTGCCGCAGGCCGAGCCGGAGCCGTGGCCGGGCCAAACCGCCACGTAGTCGGGGAGCTCCAGAAACCCGGAGGTCATCGACTGGAAGGTCTGACGGGCCCCGGGTTCGGCGGTGCCTTCTTCGCCGGCGGCCTCTTCGAGAAGATCGGGGCGCCCCAGGTCGCCGACGAACATGAAGTCGCCGGTGAGCACCGCCATCGGGTCGTCACCATTGCCTTTCTCCACCACCAGATAAGACATCTCTTCCGGGGTGTGTCCGGGGGTGTGCAGAGCTTTGATCTCGATTCCATCTCCGACGTCAAAGGTGTCTCCGTCGCGGAGTTCCACCACGTCCAGCCCGTCGAGGGCGCCGTACTCCCAGCCCTCCACGGTTTCCCCGGAGATGTAGAAGGTAGCGCCGGTGCTCATCGCCAACTCGCGGCCACCGGAGAGAAAGTCGGCGTGGATGTGGGTTTCGAGTACCCCCACGATCTCATAGCCCTTGTTGGCGGCGTGATCGAGATAAAGGTCGATGTCGCGCAGCGGGTCCACAACCACCGCCTGGCGAGTGGAGGGGTCGCCGATGATATAGGCAGCCTGAGAGAGCCCTTCGTCGTAGATTTGTCGAAAATAAGTCATTGCGTTCTCCTTAGGTCTTTTCGGGGAATGGCCTCTTGGGACCATAGCCGCAAGCGGGTACCGGCTGCCCTCGGCAGGCGACGGCTACAAAAATACAGCCAGCCTGCCATCAGCCGGGGAGCCGCGGCTGTTCTGTCGAGTACGCCGAAGGTGGTCACAATCCGATGGGTCGACAAGAAAAACCTTCCACAACGCCCGGCTGTTTCACGGGTGTTTCAATCCTTGGGTCGATTAAGACATATCTTGAAACAGGTCGTCCTCGAACACCGGGATTGCCGTTGTTTACAACCGTTCTCATCTTATTTGGGAGTTGGCATAGCGTGTGCATGTTAGTTGGCACGGAACATGCGCCGAGCCCGAATGGCGGGCTCAATTCATCACTCGAAGAGACCAAAGGAAAAATACCATGACCGAACAACAGCAAGGACAGAACGTCGAAGAGTCCACCCAAAAAAAGGAGCAGCCTCTTCTTCAATTGAATGCCCCGGTGCCGGACTTTGAGTCCAAGACCACCCACGGCACCATCCGGCTGTCGGAGTGGAACGCCGACAAGTGGGTGATCCTCTTTTCTCACCCCGCGGACTTCACCCCGGTGTGCACCACCGAATTCATAGGATTTCAGGCCATCGCCGATGATCTGGAGAAGCGAAATGTGGTTCTTCTGGGCAACTCGGTGGACAGCGTCCACAGTCACATTGCCTGGGTGCGAAATATCAAAGAGAACTTTGATGTGGACATCACCTTCCCGATCATCGCCGACCTGGACCTGAAAGTGTCCACGAAATTCGGGATGGTCCACGAGGCCAGCTCCGATACCGCGCCGGTGCGGGCCGTATTCGTCATCGATCCGGAGCGTCGGCTGCGGGCGATGGTGTACTACCCGCTTGAGATCGGCCGGAAGATGGACGAATTCGTCCGGCTGGTCGACGCGCTGCAGCTCTCCGATGAGCAAGGAGTGGCCACCCCGGCGGATTGGCAGCCCGGCGACAAGGTGATCGTGCCGCCTCCCGGAACCACAGCAGAGGCCGAGGAGCGGGTCAATAACCCGGAGTATGACGTCACCGAC
>SKNI01000390.1 GCA_007120615.1 Myxococcales bacterium
AGGCCTCCAAATAGATCGACCTCCGAGCCGTCTCGAAGCGTGGCGTGCATCACGAAATGGCTGGACCAGGTAAAGGGTGTTACGAACATCCGCCAATTCTGGTGAACGCGAAGTCCTCGCTGCATCTGGCGAATCTCGCGAGGCAGGAGCCGGTCTTCAGTGATGCTGTCGATATTACCGCCGATGGTGCTCGCCATCAGCATTACCGAGGCCAGACCACAAATTACCCCGGTCCGAACATGATAGGCCCCGTAATCGAGCCAGCGGGTCATCCAGCCCATAGCGGGTCGATTGGACGCCACCAGCCGATAGACGGGGTCTCCGATAAAGGTGAATATCTTCAGCGGAGGACGCAAAACGAAGGCCCAGGGCGAATAGCCAACCACCGTCAAGAAGCCGTCATAGCGCTCGTGAAGGTTGCCTTCGGAATCGCGAATGATCCAGGAGTTATTCTTCTTCATCCGCTTATGCAACTCCGGCTCATCAGACGCCGGCAATACCTTGACGAAACCGGGAAGCAGAAACTCTCGGATCAGGAGCACCATCTTCTTGCAGAACCCACAATCGGGGTCGTAGAAGATGGTCAACCCCTTTGCTTTTTGAAGTCGCTCGGAGCTTCCCCACCGGTCCCAGAAGGAGGTGGGCAAGGCCGCAAGTATGGCCAGGGTGGACGCCATCGGGAAAAGCCCGACGGAGACCGTAGCGAGGAGTCCCAATTGCAAGGCCGTCAGTCCCGCGATTCCCAACATTCGAAATCGAGAAAGCCAGCGAACTCGAACCTCACGAGAGGTAAAGATCAGGAGCGGTAAAAACATCAACACCGGCCCAATCCCCTCTACAATGAGGGTGTAAACCGTCAATACCTGGGTGATAAAGAACGGCTGGTGCTCGGTGAGAAATTGGCCGAATGCCGTGACGTATTCCGGGCTAAGTGAGTAGGCGACGGCCGTAAAATTGGTGTGCCAGGAGGGATGCTCAAACTTCAAAATCGTGCTGAAGAAGTAGAGCAGAGGCATCTGCAAGAGCAGACCGGCGGTGGCGAAATTGGTTACCCGGCGGGGTATATTCTTTACCGTATTGAGGGCCCCGTCGATGGAAAACCTCGCCCCCCAGGGCGAAAGAGCTCCCCACAGAAGCATCAGGCATAAAAGCGTATCCCCCCGGTGAACGATCGGGGGAGTCCGGGCCATCAATGAGACCAATAAGATCCAGGTCATCACCGAGGCAAATCGGGTCTTATAGCCAAAGAGCAGCATCAAAGCGAAGATGGCGTGAATTCCGAACAAAAATTGCTGCCACCACAACTCCCCGCGAATCACATGGAACGAGACGATATACTGACTTCGTCTGGTCTCCAGCCAATATTCTCGGGGATAAATCCCGGCGTCGGTAAAGAAGGCCGCCAGATCCTGATATAAGATCGCCAGCGTCCATAAGACCGTCAGGGCCGCACAAATACGAACCAGGGCCATCGTCCTCAGGTCGACACCAAAGAAGTCGTCTAACTGAATCGCAATCCGCTCTCGCAGAGGTGCTTTCTTGGCAGCTGCTTTCTTCGCCTTACTCATCTACTTCTCGCTCTCACTTCACCGACGGTGCCGCTGCCAGAACTTCTGGGCCAGCCTCATCAGAAAATTGTTCAAAGTTTTTATTGAACGCTCTCACTACTTTGCGGGCTGTCTCATCGAAGGCATCTTGATCGGCCCACGTCTCACGGGGAGTCAATACGTCATCGGGAACCCCGGGACAGGAGGTGACAATTCCCACCTTGAAGAACGGGTCGGTCTTGGTGGGAGCGTCGATGAGTTTCTGGTCGTTGATGGCGTTGATGATCGCCCGGGTATATTTGAGCTTGATACGACTTCCCGTTCCAAAGGCTCCGCCGGTCCAGCCGGTGTTGACCAACCAGGCTCGGCTGTCGTGGTCTCGCATCTTCTGAGCCAATAATTCGGCGTAGCGCATGGGATGCAAGATCAGAAATGCCGCTCCAAAGCAGGCCGAGAACGTAGCCTCGGGCTCCTCCACTCCCACTTCGGTGCCGGCGACTTTGGCCGTATAACCGTTGATAAAGTGATACATCGCCTGCTCCGGAGAGAGCCGGCTGACCGGAGGCAACACCCCGTAGGCGTCGCAGGTCAAAAAGATGATATTGTTGGCGTGACTTCCCACGCAAGGAATCTTGGCATCGGGCACAAACTCGATGGGATAGGAGGTTCGGGTGTTCTGGGTGATGGAATCGTCGGTATAGTCGACCACCCGGGTCTCTTCATCATAGCCCACGTTTTCCAATACCGCGCCGAAGCGAATCGCATCATAGATGATGGGCTCGGCGTCGCGGGAGAGGTCGATGGTCTTGGCGTAGCAGCCGCCCTCGATATTAAAGACACCCCGCTCCGTCCAGCAATGCTCGTCGTCTCCGATCAGTCGGCGGTGGGGATCGGTGGAGAGGGTGGTCTTGCCGGTTCCCGAGAGTCCGAAGAAGAGCGAAACATCGCCTTCCTCCCCCTCGTTGGCCGAACAATGCATGGAGAGAACGTCCTTCTTGGGCATCAGATAATGCATCACCGAGAAGATTCCCTTCTTCATCTCGCCGGCATATTCGGTTCCAAGGATCACAAAATGGCCGGTGCTAAAATCGAGGGCCACGCTGGCATTGGAGTCCACTTCTTTGACCGCCTCGGGGTCGGCCTTGCAGCCACCGGCGTTGAAGATGACGTAATCGGGCTCGCCGAAGTCCTCTAACTCTTCGGCGGTGGGCCGAATTAACATATTGTGCATAAAGAGGGCGTGATAGGCCCGGGCACAGATGACCCGAACTTTGAGCTGATGCTTTGGATCCCAGCCGGCGAACCCGTCGATCACGTATAATTTGTCGCGGCCGCTGAGGTACTCCACTGCCATCTTTCGATTGGTGGCAAAGCCCTCGGGGCTGAGTTCCATATTGATCTTTCCCCACCACACATCCTCTTCACTACCCGGTTCGCGGACAATACGCTTGTCCTTGGGAGTACGGCCGGTCTTCTCCCCGGAGTAGGCGATCAAAGCCCCGGTTGACGAGAGAACGGTTCCTTTATTTCGCCGAATCGCCTCCTCATAGAGCCTCGCCACCCCCGGATTTCGGAGCACTTTGGGACCATCGATTCCGTATTCTTTCAATTCCACCATGCTCATCGCCTCACCTTGTAGTAATAGCTCGTCAACACGTTCATTTATGGTTCCACTCCCGTGACCTCAACTGGAATTGCCGCACCCTAACGACGGCCGTTGTTCCAGGTCAAGGCAATCGCCCTACTTTCTTTGTTCTCAGGTCACCGCTTCGCCGTCTCCCTCTTCGATGCCGTACTTCTCCAGCTTGTAATATAAGGCGCTGGCTTTGATCCCCAGGAGGCGGGCGGTTTCGGTTTTTACACCGTCAGCCTTCTCAAACGCCGCACAGATCAGATCGCGCTCCAGATCTTCTAAGACTTCCGGCAAACTTCTCGCCTCCACAGCCCCCAGGTCAAGCCCGCTCGGGGAAGACTCTCCACCGATCATCGGTGGCAGATCGGCGCTGGAGATGATCTCGGAGTCCGCAAATACAAGGGCGTGCTCGATGACGTTCTCCAACTCCCGCACATTACCGGGCCACGAATACTTCTGCAGCTTACTGAGCACCGACGGCTCTACGGAACGAGCCGGAGAGCGCGTTCGGGTCTGGAGCTTCTCCACAAAATGCTCCACCAGAGGAGCGATATCCCCCGGCCGGTCTCGAAGCGGAGGCAATTCGATGGGAATGATGTGAAGCCGATAAAAAAGGTCTTCACGAAAGGTCCCTTCGTCCACAGCCTCTCTCAAATTCTTATTGGTGGCCGTGACCACTCGCACATCGGTGGTCAGGGTTTGTTCACCACCAACCCGTTCAAACTCGCGCTCCTGCAGGACCCGCAACAATTTCAACTGAATGGCGGGACTGATATCGCCGATCTCATCGAGGAAGATGGTTCCCCCGTCGGCCAATTCAAATCGTCCCATTCGTCGTTGATGGGCCCCGGTAAAGGCCCCCTTCTCGTGGCCGAAGAGCTCCGACTCCAACAGACTCTCTGCCAGCGCCGAGCAGTTGACCTTCACAAACGGTCCCTTCGCCCGGGGAGAAGCCCGGTGAAGAGCCCGGGCGACCAGCTCTTTGCCCGTGCCCGACTCCCCGAAGATAAACGCGGTGCTGTCGCTTCCTGCCGCCCGCTTGACCCGGGAGAGCACCCGCTGCATGGCCGGTGAATCTCCCACGATCTCGTCGTCAAAATCCTGAGCCGAATCCCGCCGGAGCATGGCATTTTCACTCTCCAGACGCTCCGTGTGACGGCGCTCCTCTCGAATTCCCAGGGCCCGCTCCACCCGGGTACGCAGCAGATCGGGGGGAAAGGGTTTGGCGATAAAATCAAAGGCTCCCACCTTCATCGCTTCCACCGCCCGTTCAATACTTCCGAATGCGGTCATCATAATCACGATGGCGTCTTCGTCGATCTCTCGAACCTGGCGCAAGACCTCCATCCCGTCGACATCGTCCATCTTCAGATCGGTAATGACCAGGTCCGGGGACTTCAGATGAAACGTCGCCAGCCCGCCCTCCCCGCCGGCCTCCGAAAACACCTCATGATCCATTCGCTCCAGGACCTGAACGACCCCTTCACGCAACGTCTCGTTATCCTCGATCACCAGTACTTTTGCCATATCTCCTCTCCCGGGTTCCCTCACAGGCCGCCCCACGCCTCGTATTATCCCAGCCATCCCTGGGGAACGGCCTCTTGCACTTGCTCCTTGGACCTCGACGCTTGGATACTCGCATCGAATGGCAGTCGGAATCGAACGGTTGTACCCTGACCAATTTGACTTTCAATTTCCAGTCTCCCGCCGTGATCTTCGATGATTTGTCGCGTCAAAGACAAGCCCAATCCGCTCCCCTTCTCCCGGGTGGTGAAGAAGGGCCGGGTCAACTTCTCGATCTGTTCCTCTGCAATTCCATCGCCCTCATCGACGATCTCAATGATTCGAGCGGCGTCGACCGCCCGACACCGTATCACGATGAGGTCGTCGGCGCTGCAGGCCTGACAGGCGTTGCGAATCACGTTTAAGACCCCCCGTCTGATTCGCCCCGGGTCGGCGGTCAACTCCACCCCCTCTTCAATCTCCATCTCCAGTCGACACCGGGCGTTGGACACATCGGAAGCGACGAGATCGGCGATCTCAGCGAGAAATAACCCGCCGTCCAGGCGCTCCGGTTTGAGACCTTCCGGTCGCGCGAAGTCGAGGAAGTCGCCCACCACCCGTCCCAGGTAATGTACCTCTCGCTCGATTCTGCCTACCATCTCCAATTTCTTCTCCCGATCATCGATCGCGGCGGCCACCTGTAGATCCTCTTTGAGAAGCCCGCAGAATAATTCCATTCCCCCCAGGGGGTTTCGCACTTCATGTGCGATTCCCGCCAGCATCAATTGCATCTGCTGATCTCGCTCCACGATCGAGCGGCGCATTTCCTCAAAAGAGTCGGTCAAAAAGTCCAGCTCATCGGTTCGCATCAATCGACCCGAAGAGTCCACATCCAGAGGAGTCTTCATATCGCCATCGGCCAGTCTCCCTGCAGCGTCAACGAGGGCATCGACGGGACGAACCAGGAGCTTGGAGAACCACAGACCGATCACGATTACGACTCCTACTCCCAGGGCACCGAGAAGGGTTAAGATCGTAGCGAAGCCGGTCAAGAGGTCAAAATAGGTGGCGCTGGCCTCGACCCCGATGGCGGCGATGATCTGACCGTCCAGAAAGATCGGGACATAAGCAGTCTTGTGAAACTCCCCGTCCTCGGCCTGAAAGAGCGGCCCCGTCGTCGTGACTCCATCGGCAAAGGTCGACCCCCACTCCCCGCGATCGGCCTGAATCCTGTACAGGGTACTGCCGAAAGCGGTCTCCTCGGTATCCACAAGACTGCCCGCCTCCCTATCGAAGATAAAGATCCGCCGAACCCCGGTGGCCTGGCGAGCCGCCTCGAGCCGATCGTAGAGCCGGGAGCGCACGCGGGGCATCGACTCATCGAGCCGCGAGATCTGAGAGGCGTCGATACCATCGGACATATCGGCCGCCACCACCTGACCCACGGCTGCCAGCCGCTGAGCCAACTCATCTTCCATCCCCTGTCTGGCCGAGATATAGGCCACCGCCACCAGCACCACAACGATTGCCGCCGTGGGCAATACGAAGGCCGTCATCATTCGAGCCCGTAACGAGTGCATCTTCTACTCCGGTGGTCATTTGGGCCAACTCTCAACGATAGCGTAGAATTGACACCCTTTGGACCCGAAGGCTATCCTCGGAGGGCAGTGGAAATCAAACACCAACGAAAATTCTTGAGTCCCCAATGACCGACCCGGACCAAAACGATGTGGCCTCTGACGACTCGTCGGACTCCACGTCTCCCAAGACCGGGGAGAGTTCCGCCGCAAAACGCACCAGCCCCATGGGTATTCTCATCCCTGCCAAGAAGAAGTCCCGGTCCCCCGGTGAATCCAAAGGACTGAAACTACCGGCGCCCCCCGCCGCTTCCGAAAAAGAGCCAGCTCCAGAAGATAGCAGCGCGCAACGCCGAAAGTCGCTCACCGCCCGCCTTCGGGGCCTCTCCAAGACAAAAACCGACGACGATAAAAAGCCCCAGAAATCCACCCTCCTTATGTTCGGCGTGGACGAGAGCGAAGGCAGTGGGCTGAATGAGGATACAGAAAGCGAGGACTCCGAAGTCATCGAGATCGATGATTTGGAAGTAGAAGAGATAGAAGAACCTACAAAAATGATCGAAATCGGCGAGTTAGAGGGCGATAAAAAAGAGGAGTTCGAAGGGGAGAAGACCGAGCTCGCCCCGGGCCTGGCCGACTCCCATCTCCAAGAAGAGTTCAATGTCGAGAAGACAGAACTCGCCCCGGGTCTCTTCGAACCACCGCAGGAGCAGGGACTCAGCGTCGATACGGATCCCGAATTTCACCCTCAACCCGAAGGTCTCCGCACCAGCCACTCCCTTCTATCCTCACCTCCCAACCAGGGCGCTGATGTCGCTCGCACTCCCGAGACGCCACCCCCCAGGCAGCGCCCTGCCGCCGAGGTTCAACCTGCAGACGAGGAATTTGAGGTTGAGAAGACGGAGATCTTTCAGAGTCCCTTCGAAAACGACCCCATTTGTCCCCGGCTGACCACCCTTGAAGGTCCCACTGCCGGGCAAGAGTTTTTGATCAATCGCATGCGAAGCAGCGTGGGTCGGGGCACCAATAATGTCATCTCCATCCCTGATCTGGCGATGAGTCGGCAGCATTTCGAAATCGTGCAGAACCCCGACGAGAGCTATCTGGTTCGAGACATGCGAGCGGTCAACGGCACCGAATTAAACGGGGTCAAGATCCTCGAATCCGATCTCTTTCACGGTGATCGGGTCAAGGCTGGAGAGACGGTCTTTCAATTTCTCATCCCCGGCGACGTCCCCGTTGATAATCGTCAACGACGGCTGATCCCGGCGGCCTCCACGCAGACCGCTACTGGCCATCTCAACCCGGCGTTTTCCGAATACTCAAACAAGCCGGTCGCCCCTCACAGCGCAGACCGCATTCTCCTTATCGTCATCATCACCGTAGCCCTTCTGTGCATCCCACTGTCGGCATACCTCTTTTACACCCTGGTTCTGGCCGATGATCCGGTGGCCACCGAAACCGTCTCCGCCAGCGACTATTATTTTGAAGGGGCTGCCGCACTTCAGAGCCGAGACTGGGATGAAGCCCGGGCCCTCTTTGGGAAGAGCTACCAGACCGATCCGGAGTTTGGAGAAGTTGAAGCACAACTTGCCCGCATTGACCGAGAACGTCGTGCTCAACGCAGCGTCGAGAGGGCTCGCCAACCCGCCGGAGACCAGGTGGATGAGGACACCCTCCATGAGCTGAGCATCATCGCCGCAGAGAGCGCATATTACGAGGATGCCCAGTCCCTGCTTCGCCTCGCCGGCCACGATGAAGCCTACGCCCTCCTATCGCGTGCCCAGCACCAATTCGACGAGGGAGACTTTGATGCCAGCGCCGAGTCCTTAGACCAATTACAGGCCATCTCACCGCACC
>SKNI01000533.1 GCA_007120615.1 Myxococcales bacterium
CCCCGGTGGCTGCAGGCGATCTCGCGATTCGGAGGTACGGTCTCCACGGCGCCCAATTTTGCGTACGACCTGGCGGTGAGAAAGACTCCGGAGTCCTTGCTTGAGGAACTCGACTTGTCGACCTGGGATATCGCCTGCAATGGAGCGGAACCGATTCGGCCGGAGACGATGGAGGGGTTTAGCGCTTATTTTGAGCCCTGTGGGTTTAATAAGAGAGCGTTTATGCCGGCCTATGGGCTGGCAGAAGTGGGGCTTATCGTCTCGGCCACTCCCACCGGTGAAGAGCCCCGGGTTTTAGAAGTGGAGGGCAAAAAGCAGGTCAGTTGCGGGCGCCCCCTGGGTGATTTTGAAGTTCAGGTGGTGGAGATGGGGACCCGTCGGCCCGTCAAAGAGGGCGAAGTTGGCGAGTTGTGGCTTCGCGGTGGGAGCGTGGCTACGGGGTATTGGGAAAAGGAGAAGGTCAATACCGAGGTTTTTCAGGCAAAATTGGCCGACGGCCGGGGGCCTTTCTTGAGGACCGGGGATCTGGGAGTGGTCATCGACGGCGAGGTCTGGGTGACGGGTCGTCTAAAAGATCTGATCGTGATCCGGGGGACCAACCACTATCCCCAGGATATCGAGGCCACCGTGGAGGGCGTCGACGATGCGCTTCGACCGGGTTGCGGAGCGGCGTTTTCCGTACAATCGGAGAGTGAAGAAGCGCTGGTGGTGGTCCACGAGGTCAGCGCCGATGAGGTCGATGATCTGGAGGAATTGCTGGCAACGATCAGAGAGGCGATCACCACGGAGCATCGAGTGGTCCCTGCGGATGTAGTTTTGATCGAGGCTCGGACCATTGAGAAGACCTCCAGCGGAAAGATTCAGCGATTTGCCGCCCGACAAGCCTACGAGGCCGGCAGGCTCGCCGTTGTAGCTCGCGGCAAAGGCCGGCGTACCAGGGCAGCGGGGGTTGCCGACGGTGAAAGTGAAGAATCTGGCTCAAGGGAGAGTTCCGAAAAAGGAGAGGCCCGGTCGGTGATCGAGGAGTGGTTGATCGCCGCCGTCGCCGAAAAGAGTGGGCTGGAGAACTCTGAGATTGATCTCAAGGAGCCGTTCTCCAGTTACGGAGTCGACTCCGCTGATGCGGTGGGGATTGTGGGAGATCTGGAGCAGTGGCTGGAGGTGGAGATCTCGGCTACGGCTCTCTACGACTTTCCCACGATTTCGGCGCTGGCCGCTCATCTCAGTGCTGACGGGGAGGACGTGGCGGCGGCTTCCAGCCCATCGGGAGTCGTATCGGGGGGCTCGGAGGAGGGAGCGCTGGCGATCGTGGGGATGGCCTGTCGACTTCCGGCGGCAAGAGATCTGGAGACATTCTGGGAGTTGTTGATGTCTCAGGAGGATGGAATCCGCGAGGTGCCCGAGGATCGGTGGAAGCCGCAGACCTTTACGGACCCCGAGATCGCCGGATTCGATACGATGGCTACCGATCGAGGCGGGTTTTTGCCGGATCTGGCCGAGTTCGATGCGACCTATTTTGGGATTTCGGCCTCCGAGGCTCGGGCTATGGATCCCCAGCAGAGGCTGGTTCTGCAGACCGCCTGGCATGCCATCGAAGACGCCGGGTGGACGGCCCGGGGGTTGGCGGGGAGCAATACGGGAGTATTTGTAGGCCAGAGCGGAAGCGATTTTGCCCGCCTCTATGAGGGCCCTCCGGTTCGGGCGGGATCGGGGATGGCGCCCAGCATTACGGCCAATCGCCTCTCCTATTGGCTCGACCTTCGGGGCCCGAGTTCGGTGGTGGATACGGCCTGCTCCTCTTCTCTTGCGGCCCTGGACCAGGCGATGCTCAATCTCCGAGCCGGCCGCTGTGATCAGGCCATCGTGGGCGGTGTCAGCGTGATCTTGTCGCCCGATATGTCGGTGGCCTTTTCTCAGGCCCGGATGCTCTCTTCCAACGGGGAATGTCGAGCCTTTGACGCCGGGGCCGACGGATATGTGCGGGGAGAGGGGTGCGCCATATTCGTGGTCAAACGCCTGGCCGACGCCCGCCGTGACGGGGACCGGGTTCGGGCCGTGATCCGAGGGGGAGCGGTCAATCAGGACGGACAGACCAACGGCCTCACCGCTCCCAGCGGAGAAGCTCAAAGGAGGGTCATCGAAGCGGCTCTTAAGGACAGCGGAGTGGACGCCGAGTCGATCGGAGTGGTCGAGGGGCACGGAACGGGAACGGAGCTGGGAGATGCCATCGAGGTTCGGGCGCTCAATCAGGTATTTGACGCCGGTCAGGGCTCAGGAGATCCCCGATGGCTGGGTACGGTGAAGTCGCAGATCGGTCATCTGGAGGCCGCGGCGGGAGCGGCGGGAGTCGTCAAAGCGGCGCTGATTGTGGAGCGGGGAATGGTGGTGGGGCAGGTCAATTTCGAGGTTCCCAATCCGGCCTGTGAATTCAAAAAGAGTGCCTTCTCCGTGCCTCAAAAAGCCCGGAAGTGGAAGGGGGTCCGGGAAGGGAAAGCGGCTCGGCGCGCCGGGGTCAGCTCTTTTGGGTTCGGGGGAACCAACGCTCATTTTATCCTGGAGGAGCCCCCGGTGAGTCGAGAGATTCCCTCCCGGGAGGAGACCGGCAAGAAAGAGCCCGTATTTGTGGGGATCTCGGCGAAGTCGAAAGAGAGATTGACGGCCCTGGCCGAGGACCTGGTGGCCGACGACAGTCTATGGACCGGAGCAGGGGCGCTCAAGAATCTGGGATATAGCCTGGGAGCCCACCGGGACGCCGGACCGGTGCGATTTGCCCTGGTTCAGGAAGACGGGGAGTCCGCCCGGGAGGTGCTCCGAGAGGAATTCTGTGGTCCCGGGGCAAAGCCGCAATCGATGAGGGCCACCGGATTGAAGGTGGCATTTGCCTTCAGCGGTCAGGGAACCGAATACGTCGATATGGGAAGAAGACTGCGAGAGGAGTCGCCTGTATTTCGAGGCCACTTCGAGGAGGCCCTGGCAGCGGTGGAAGACGCCGGATGTGAGGACATCCGGCAGGCGTTTAACGGTTCGGGGGCCGAGGAGTTGATGGCCACCACCCGCATCGCTCAGCCCGCTCTCTTTGTGGTGGAGGTCGCCCTGGCCCGAACCCTGATGAGCTGGGGGCTGATGCCCACGGTGGTGCTCGGCCACAGCGTGGGAGAATTCGCCGCCGCTCATATCAGCGGTGAACTCAGCCTTTCGGGAGCAGCTCGATTGATCGTAGAGCGCGGCCGACAGATGCAGGAGTTGGACTCCGGCGGGGCGATGGCGGCGGTCTTCGAAGCGTGGCCTGAGGTGCAAAAGACGATTCGGAAGCTCGATCTCAAGCGCGTAGATCTTGCGGCGGTCAACGGAGAGCGTCATCTCGTGATCTCGGGCGACGAGCAAGAAGTCGATCGTCTGACGAAGGGGCTCGATAAGCGCGGGGTCTTTGTTCGCAAATTGTCGGTCTCCCAGGGATTTCACTCTCGGCTGATGGAGCCGATGCAACAAGGTTTTATCGAGTCCGCCTCTGGGATCCGGCCGAAGCGTCGAACCATCGACTTCGTCTCCACCCTGGAGGGGCGTTGGTTGGAGAGTGAGGAGCGATTGGACCATACCTACTGGGGTCGTCATCTGCGAGAGACGGTGCGGTTTAGCGATGCAGTTCAGGCTGCATCTCAGAAGGTAGATCTCTTTGTGGAGATTGGAGCCAAAGAGACCCTCTCGGCGATGATGGGCAGAATGGATTCTCGAAAAAGCCCCACCTGGGAGGCGCCCCTTCGCCACGCCGAAGATGGGCTTCGGCGCCTGATGGAGACCGCCGCAAGGCTGTGGACGATGGGGGCCGATATTGATCCGGCGGTGGTCAATGACGGCGGGACTCGCGTCGAGCTTCCCAGGACTCGATTTATGGGTGTGCGCCTGTGGCCAAGAGATCAAGATTTGCGACAGGTGGAACCGGGAGAAAATGAATGAAAGTATTGATCACAGGTGGTTCGCGAGGAATTGGACGGGCGATCGCACTTCGGTTCGCTGAGAAAGGGGCGAGTGTGGCGCTGACCTACCGAAGCGACGAGGAGGCCGCTCGCAAGGTGGCAGAAGAGGCCGCTGCTATCGCTGCCGAAAGCGGGGCCGATGCACAGGTGGAGGTGTTTCGTCTCGATGTCTGCGACAGCAGCGCCGTGGATCAGACCATTGAAGAGGTCATCGAGCGGCTCGATGGGCTCGATGTGGTGGTCAATAATGCGGGAGTGATGCAAAATCAGGCCGCCGCCATGATGAGTGACGAGGCCTGGCAGACCGTAATTGAGACCAATCTGACCGGTCCCTTCTATGTGTGCCGGGCGGTGCTGACTCATTTTATGTTCGAGCGCTTCGGGCGGATCATCAATCTCTCCAGCATCGCCCAGGACGGGGCCAGCGGGCAGGCCAATTACGCCGCTAGCAAGGCCGGCCTCATCGGTCTGACCCGCAGCCTGGCCAGAGAATACGGCTCCCGAGGGATCACCGCCAATGCCGTGGTGCCGGGGCTGGTGAACACCGAGATGATCGAGACCGTCGATGACCGTCTTGTGGAGCATTGGAATCAATTTTGTCCCGCCGGGCGGCTGGCATCGGTAGAGGACGTGGCCGACGCGGTGTGGTATCTCAGCCGGCGGGAAGCCTCGTTTGTAAACGGAGCGGTCCTGCATGTGACCGGTGGCCTGGACGTGGCCCCGTGACCGGGATTCATCAAGCATAACCTCGCCAGAACTGATGCGGAGTAGAGATGTTTGCGATCGATTTAACAGAGAAGGTAGCCGTGATCACCGGGGGAACCCGGGGCATCGGGCTGGGGGCGGCGAAAGCGCTGGCTTCCGCCGGCGCCACCTGCGTGATGACTCACCGGTGGGGCTCGGCCGATCAGGAGGCGATTCGCGCTGAGTTTTTGGAGATCGGCGCTCCCGAGCCGATGCTGGAGATGGCCGATGTGTCTCGCACCGAAGACACCCAGGCGTTGATGGAGCGGATTAAAGAACACCACGACGGCGTTGATATCTTTATAAGCAACGTGGCCTTCGCCGCCAAAACGCCGGAGTTGTCGGACTATCGAAAGCGCTCCTTTTTTAAGAGCCTGGAGTATAGCACCTGGCCTCTGGTGGATTATGTGGAGGTGATAAACCAGACCTTCGGCCGCTATCCGGGACACGTGGTGGCGATCTCCAGCGATGGAATGGATCGCTCCTATCCGGGCTATGATTTTGTGGCCGCTTCCAAGAGTGTGCTCGAGGTATTTGCTCGTTATATGGGCAGCCACCTTGCCGAGAGCGGAACTCGGGTTAATGTTTTGCGCTTTGGCATGGTCGCGACGCAGTCCTTTGAAGCGATGTTCGGCGATGAGCTGTGGGAGTTTTTGGAAGAGGAAGGGATCGCAAAGGAAGAGCTTCTTTCCACCGATGAATGTGGTCAAGCAGTCCTGGCCCTCTGCAGTGGTCTGTTGGATGCAATGCAAAGTGAAGTAGTCACCGTCGATCGGGCGATGGCTTTTGAAGATAATTTAATGCGCCGATATTCAAGATGGCGAGTCGGTCGGCCAAAGGATGAGTGATGAGTAAAGCTATGGATAAGAAGGAAGTGATTGAGATCATCAAGAAGAATCTCAAAGAGAATCTTCACGACGTGGACGTCGATGCCATCGAGCCGACCAGCTCGATGCGCGATCACGGAGCCAATAGCCTGGATATGATCGAGGTCGTCAGCGCTACGATGAGGGAGTTAGAGATTCGCGTGCCCCGCTCGGAGTTGTCTCAGATAGAGAATATCGAACAACTGGCCGAGAAGTTCATCGAATACCTGTGAGTGGAGTTTCTCATGCATCCCGACGATCTGTTGAAATTCAGCCTGGCGGACTTTACCTATAACGACAGTCCCAACGTCATGGACCCGCCGCAGGATTTCGAGCGGTGGGTTGGGGACCCGCGAATCGGGATGGCGATGAGCTTTTTCGAGCAGCCTCTGCAGGGGGCGCCGACTCCGCGGATGACGCTTCGTCAGGGGATGAGCGGAGAGAACCGTCAGATGATCAACCTGACGAGTTATAATTATCTGGGCCTCTCCACCCATCCGGAGGTGGTAGCGGCGGCGGTAGAAGCGCTTCAGACGTACGGACTGGGGGCCTCAGGGGCGGCGATGCTCTCGGGGACCTTCGACCAGCATCAGCGTTTTGCCGAGGAACTGGCTGCATTTAAGGGGCGAGAGGCCTGTCTGCTCTTTCCAAGCGGATATGCGGGGAATCTGGGTGCGATTCAGGGATTATTGCAGCGGGGTGATGTGCTTGTCATCGACAGCAAATGCCATCGCAGCGTGGTGGACGGGGCCAAACTCTCCGGGGCGAAGATGGTCAGCTTTGAGCACAACAACCCGGCATCCTTAGATCAGATGCTGGAGCGCCACGCCGGAAAGCGCCGCCTGGTGGTCGTCGAAGGGGTCTACTCTATGGACGGAGATATCGCGGAGTTGCCCGATATTCTCGACGTCTGCGAGAGTCACGATGTGCCTTTATATATCGATGAGGCCCATTCGTCGCTGGTATTCGGGGAGACCGGAAAGGGATTGGTAGAGCATTTCGGGGTCGAGGACAGAGTGGGTGTGGACTTCGGGACGCTCAGTAAGTCCTTCGGAGGAATCGGGGGCTTTGTCTGCGGCGACGCCAATCTGATTCAATATATCAAGTGCTACGCCTCGCCATTTCAATTCTCCTGCGCTCT
This sequence comes from Myxococcales bacterium, assembly GCA_007120615.1. GTDB lineage: Bacteria > Myxococcota_A > Bradymonadia > Bradymonadales > Bradymonadaceae > SKNI01. Next base: position 6,726 of record SKNI01000533.1, read on the forward strand.
TCCTCCGGCGGTGGTGGCGGCGATGCGCAAGGCGCTGGAGGTCGCCACCAGGGATAATTCACTGCGCGAGAAGCTCTGGAAGAATGTGAATCACTTCCGCAGCAATCTGGAAGCCCTGAATCTCGATCTGGGAGGCTCGCGCTCCCAGGTGATTCCGATCATCGTTGGCTCCTCGGGAGAAGAGTTGATCCAGCTTGCGATGGCAGCCCAGCAACGAGGACTCTTCTTGCAGCCCATCGATTTTCCGGCTGTCGAGGCCCACGCCCGGAGGTTTCGTATCTCGGTGTCTTCGCAATTGACCCCGGAGGATATCGACGAGGCCGCCACGATCATCGAAGACGTCATCGCCCGGCCCCTGGGATTGGTGGGGGCGGCGTGACCGATGTGCAAGAGGAGCTGCGTCGACTTCGCCGAAAACCATTGATTGAAAGTGAGCGTTGGCCGACGAATCTCGAGAGTCGTAGCCCTGAGTTGTTGGAAAAATTCCTGCCCCATCGCCCGCCGATGCTACTGGTCGACGAGCTTGTCGGGTGGGATAAAGATGAAAAGAGCATCGTCGGGAAACGGTATATTGGCAACGATCATCTGGGATTAGACGGACACTTTCCCGGAGATCCGGTGGTGCCGGGGACTCTCCTTGTGGAGATGCTCGGCCAGATCGGCGTGGTTCTCTTTGGTCTATTGCTCCAGGAAGAGATGGAGGATGAGTTTTTGGAGGTGCGGGCGACCAAGATTCTGGGAGCTCATTTTGTGGGAGAAGTCCGACCGGGAGGCACCGTCGATCTGGTGGTGCGAGCGAGGAAATACGACACCTTTTTAGGGGAATGCGAGGCGCAGGCTTTGGTCGATGGGAGAGTAGTAGCGGCGATGATGGGAGAAGTAATGGTGGGGTGAGCGAGGTGGGGTAGGCGAGGTGGGAGAGGGGAAAGAGAGAAGAGAGAAGGGCAAGGGAAATCGCAAAGACGCGGAGGATCGCCAAGACGCAGAGAACTGCAAAATGCTTGATTTGTTTCTGTCGCGAACAGGCGTTACGATGGTGGCAAGTCGATCTTGAATGAAAATTTAATCCCCCTTTGCCCGGGTGCTCAAAGTGAAGCTCTTACGGATGCTGCTGGCCGGATTGTTGGTGGTTTTTTTTGTGGGCTGTGCCGGTGGTGACTTGCTGGATGGAAATGGTGAGAACCAGGGTGATGGTTCTCATGTGGGAGATGCTGACGGCGACGGCGGGACCGGCGATGGTACTGGTGACAGTGGAACCGGCGATGGAGGAACGGGAGACGGCGGGACCGGCGATGGAGGCCCGGGGGACGGCGGGACCGGCGATGGAGGAACCGGAGACGGCGGGACCGGCGATGGAGGAACCGGAGACGGCGGGACCGGCGATGGA
>SKNI01000322.1 GCA_007120615.1 Myxococcales bacterium
GCCACACTCACGAGAATCGCAACTCGTTCTTCCTCAGAAGAAGCGACTTGCTTCTCGATCCGATAGATCATCAGCAGATGTTCCCAATCTTTGCGCTGATGATAGATCTCTCGGGCCCGCCGCAGAGGCGTCACATCATGAGGATGAGCCTTAAATGCTTCCTGATAGGCGTCCATTCCGTTTTCGTGGGACTGAAGCCGGTGCAAGAAGAGATCGCCCAGCAGAAGTAAGACCTTTCCCTTCTCCGGTCCCGGATCCAGCCGGTCGGCTAGTCCTCGTAACTTCCCGGCCAGGACAGAGAAATCCAGGGAATGATTCCCGCTCTCCGCCACTTGCTCATAGAGTTGATGCACCCCTCGCCAGTCGCCCTCTTCCCAGAGCTGCCCGGTTAGTTCGGCGAATAATTCCGGATTCCCCGGATCATTGGCGAGTTCTTCTTCGAGAGCGCGAAGCTGGTCGGTCATTGAAACAAACCTGATTGCTGGGGAGTAGCCGCCGGCGTCACTGCCAGCGGCCATGCCAAAATATGGACCCTCTTTTGATTCTTTTTCTGCCGGCCATCATTTCAACCAAATTGAGCAAAGTTCTATCGTCGAATCCTAGCAATAAAGAGCGTCAGGCGGCAAGCCACTACCTTGACCACAGATTTTTCAGCGTGTTACAAGCCGCCCACCACGGGGTATCTTTGGTACCCCACTATAGTTGTACAATGTCATCGCCCCTTCGCAACACCTTAAAAGTCGGAGAACCTTCATGTCCGTTCGCGCCCGCTTCGCCCCCTCCAATACGGGGTACCTCCATATGGGGAATACCCGTACAGCGCTTTTTAATTTTCTCTTCGCCCGCAATCAGAAAGGAACGTTCATTCTGCGCGTGGAGGATACCGACCAGCAGCGAAGTGAGGACCGATACACCGAGGCCATCATCGACGCCCTTCAGTGGCTCAATATGGAGCCCGATGAAGGGCCGATCTTTCAGACCGATCGCTTCGATACCTATGGCGAAAAGATCGACCAGCTTCTGGAGGAAGGAAAAGCCTATAAGTGTTTTTGCACTCCCGAGGAGTTGGAAGCCCAACGCCAGGAAGCGCAAGAAGCGGGACGAAAGCCGAAATACTCCGGAGAATGGCGAGATCGCACCGATCATCCAGACGATCAACCGTTCGTGGTTCGAATCAAGATGCCACTGGAGGGCACGATCACCGTCAAGGACCTGGTCCAGGGCGAAGTGACGGTCAACGTGGAGGAGCTCGACGATTTCATCATTCGCCGAAGTGACGGCACCCCGACCTATAATTTCGTCGTCGTCGTCGATGATGTCGACATGGATATCTCTCATGTCATCCGGGGAAGCGATCACCTCAATAATACCTTTCGCCAGATCCCGGTCTATCGAGCCCTGGGACAACAGCCTCCGACTTTTGCCCACCTCCCGCTCATCGATGGACTGAGCAAACGAAAGGGCTCCGCCTCGGTTCAAGATTACCGCGATCTGGGTTTCTTGCCGGAAGCCGTGGTCAACTACCTCAGTCGCCTCGGGTGGTCTCACGGCGATCAGGAGCTCTTTTCGATGGACGAGTTGACCTCATTATTCGGGTTCGACTCCGTTGGACGAAGCCCATCGACCTTTGATGAGGACAAATTCCGCTGGGTCAACTCCGAGTGGATGAAGCGTCTGGAACTCTCCGATCTTGCAGAGCGCTGGGTTCCCTTCCTCAAGGATCGCGGCTTTGACGTCGAAGTCGACGACAACCTCATCGCCATCACCGATTTGATGCGCGAGCGAGCCGACACCCTGGTGGCGCTGACCGACGAGAGCACCTATTTCTTCAGCGATGACTTTGAATATAATGAAAAAGCGGTCAAGAAGTGGCTCTCTCCGGATCTCAAACCGGCCGTGGAAGCATTGGCCGACAGGCTTCAAAGCCTCGAGGAGTGGAACTCCGATGCCATCGGAACCCTCTACCGAGAACTGGGCAAAGAGTTCGATCTGGGACTCGCTAAATTAGCTCAGCCCACCCGAATCGGATTGACCGGCTCCACAAGCAGCCCGTCGGTCTTCGATCTGGTCGCCACATTCTCGCGAGACGAAGTCGTGGTTCGTCTTCAAAAGGTCATCGACGAACTTCTCACTGAATAGGGCGATCGGAGATGATCGAAGAGCAACGTGTTGCCATATCCCGCTGGATTGCAGTCTGGTTTCTGACCACACTGGGCGCGGGTCTACTTCTGGGATGCACCACTACCCATATCCGAAGTGATACGGATGATAGCTGGGAGACTCCGGCCCGTTTTGATCGCGTGGAAGACGATGAAAATGAGGAGCTCCTCTTTCGGCTTCACGACCACCGAAACTGGGTTCTGGCCTCTCTTTACCGCAAGACCCCGGCCTATCCCGACGTTCTTCTCCCCCACGCTCTGGCCGCACTCCTGCAATCCACTGAGAGCGCTGATTTTGAGGTGGAACGAGCCGACGGCCCACTTCCGGGCTGGCTCATCGAATGGAACGATGGAGAGGAGGTCTCCCTTCGCATCTATGCCGCTTCTCACCGGGGCAGCACCTATTTTATGATCATCGAGGGAGATCGCCGAGCCCTCGATGACCGAGCGCTCCTGACCACACTTCGAGAGGGGTTCTCGCCGGCCGATATCGAAAGCGACGAGTTGCGCGACGACTTCGAGCCTCCTCCGCTGGCTGACGGCCTCTCCGCCATCACCACCACCGAACTCAGACCGGTGGACGCCAGCGGTCATCCCCGCGACGCGCTGATCCGAGAGTTTGGATTTTCCAACTGGCTCTCCCATGGTTATCTGCTCAAAGAGCCGACCACCATCACCGTTCGTCCCGAGAACTACCTCCACCATCTGCTGAATCGGCTCGACGTCACCGAAGCGACCGAAGTCGACGGCTTATGCGATCCGCAACGCTGTCTGGTCACATCCTGGGAGAACTCCGGCCAATCCAGTCATTTCGTCGGCGTTCACCTCGAGGGAACCACCGCCTATCAATTTCAACTTCGGGCCCCGGCCAATCCCCCTGAAGAACTTCAGGACGAGATTTTCCGCTGGATGACCGAGTTTCTCGACGACCCACAGTCCTACTTCGAGGAGCTCGATGCGGGGGACTTATGAGTAAAAAAGACGGCGACTTCTCCGATCGAGTGTACTGGATTGTCTCCCAGATCCCCTTCGGCTGCGTGTCCACCTACGGTCAGATCGCCACGTATGCCGGAAGTGCTCGCGCGGCCCGGGCGGTGGGAAACTTGATGCGTCAGTCTCTCAAAAATGGACAGGAAGTCCCCTGGCATCGCGTCATCAACTCCCGAGGCGGGATCTCGTCGAAGGGAGACACCGAACGAGCCGAACTGCAGCGTCGTCTTCTAACGGCGGAGGGAGTTGAGTTCGGCGCCAATCAATGTTGCGAACTCGACCGCTTTCGGTGGACCCCTCAGGAGGTCTTCTGGGATGGCTGAAGAATCGGCGACAAACGGGCCGCCCGACGACTTCCAGACGACTCAGAACGCAGCGGAAGATGAGTCGGAAGAGGCGAAACCCTTCAGCGCGTTGGAGAGAAATACCGCGTTTATGCTGACCGCCCTTTTGCTGGCGAGTCTTGTGAGCGTCTCTTTTTTCAACCTCGATCGCCATCCATCTTTCCCACCGATCTCCGAAAAAATGGTGGCCGGAATAAACTCCACCGAGACCCCGGTGATCTTTGCTCTCGACCCGGTCTCTCTTGCCGCTCTGGAGAAACGTCGCCACGATCTACAACCATCGATCCTCCCGCTCACCATATGGCCCCCGGAGGGACCGGTGCTGGCCTTTGATGCCACCCAGCCCAGGCTCGTCGCTGCCAGCATGGAGCGCCGACTCGACAAGGGAGTCTGGACGTTGTGGATCCCTCGCGGGTTCGCACCGCTTCCCTTTTTCGGTCTGGCCACCGTGGAGTTGGAAGGAGTCGATGGGGAGGTCGAGATTTGCACGCCCGACGTCGAAGGGGGTCATCAATGCGGCGACGCCGGTTGGACCCGCATGCGCCACCGGGACGTCACCATCGACGGCAAAAGCGAGACCTGCATCTGGGCTCATCCTATTGCCGGAAAAACGCTGCGCTTTCGCTTCCCCGACGTCACCAACGACGGGCGAAACGGCGACGAATTATGGATCGACACAGCCCTTAGAGACGCCTCCGTTGGCACAAGAGCGAACGTGGACATGACCATTCGATTGGGAGAGGATAGCGTCACCCATCGCCACCGAGACCGCCGGGGTTGGCAACACGTAAAAGTGCCCCGCTCTCTCGAAAGCCAGGAGTTGGTCATCGAAATTTCCGCCGACCAACCGGGCCGTCGCCACTTCTGCTACCGATTCGACTTCCGATGAGTTCTACCCACTCATTCATTATCGAAAGAAAAGCCTCCCTCACCGCAGGGGTGATCTCGCTCTTTTATTTCGCGATCATCGGCTTTCGGGGATTCGGGGCCTCGGGACTGGCATGGTTCGATAGGTCCATCGCCCGGGCCCGAGAATTGGTCGACAGCCCCACGGCGTTTCTGGAATGGTCCGCCGAGCCTCAGATGATGGCCGACTTTATAGGAGCGCTGGCAATCCTGGCGACACCCCTGACTGCGGGATGGACGCTTGTCGTCTTATGTGCCCTCTCGGCTGCGATATCTACTGCATTGATCTTTCTCATCAGCTACCGACTGGCCGGTCCCCTGGGCGGATGGTTGTCGGTCTTTTTTCTACTCACCTGCGGTCCCTGGATGGGCCTCTTTACCCGAGCAGATCCCACGGCCTTGCTGGTTCCACTGGTCCTGGGCATCATCATCGTCTGGCACAGCAACCTCTCCTGGTGGAAGCGAACGCTTGCGGGAGCACCGCTACTGGCAGTCGCCATCCTGCTGTGGCCCGGCGCTCTACTGCTGCCCGCGATTCTCTTGAGCATCGATCTGCTGGTCCCCGTCGCCTCTCGAGAATCCGACCAGACCGGGCTCTTCTCGGCGCCTTCCGTCAGCATCGACCGACTCCTCACACCCATCACTGCTCTACTTCTTTTGGGGCTCTCGCCATTTTTCTGGTCGGCGCCCGTAGAGAATCTGGGGGCTTTCTTTTTATCGGCCCTGGAAATGCCCGCAGCAGACCTTGTCTTTCGAGGGCAGGTCTACCCACCGAGTCGCCCGCCGTTTTATTTCGGAGCGGCCTGGCTCGCCGAACAACTACCGTTTCTAACGATGCTCGCCATGGGCTGTGGGATCGCTTTTTGTCGCCGCTCCCCCGATCCACAGGACCGTCGGTTTTCCCTTTCCCTGGCATCGATCACGGTGGGCCTTCTGTTATTGCCGGTCTTCTTCCGAGGTCCCCGTCCCCTGGGAGCGGAATACGTCGCTCTCGTTGTGGCAACCGGAGTCCCGCTGGCGACACTCGTAACATGCCGGTTCTTCTCTCATGCGTTGGGCTCGAACTCCCCTTCGATGAAAATTCGCCAGGTCGCCATCGCCACCTTTCTTGTGGCCGGCGGCAGTATTCTACTGGAGATGCCCGCTGCTCATCAGTCCCCCGAATCCTATCGTAGCCCACTGACGGCGCGGCTGGTGGGATGGTCACCGGCCAGTGATATGCCCCAACGCCATAATATCTTGCCCCTGGAACTTCTGCGTTCCACCGCGTCCGCTCCCGACCAAATTCTCCACACCGGAGGATGGGAGAAATACCTCGAGATCTACGGATCCATGGGACTTCTCAGCGATATCAACACCACCGCCGACCCCGAGCGGGCGACAATCGCGATTCGACCGGTCACTCCCGTCGCCGCGAGCCGATTTGTCAGCTACGACAGCACCTACCTGGTCCCACTCTCCAACACTCGCACCCGCCTGTTCCCCGGCTTTCATCGACCCATCTTTCTGATCGATGAACGTCCCGCTGAGCACTAAATTACTCCGTCACTTTTGAGTCTGGCCAACTCTTCATCGGTCACGCCGGATGCTCGGAAAACCCCGTCATTATCAGCGCCCTGAGCCGACGCTCCGCGGTGTTCGACGGTCCTCGACGTCAGAGGCGTGCGAACGTGGGTCACTCCCTGCAGGTCGAAAAATACATCGCGAGCGCGGTGAAATTCACTCTCCAGAAGCTCCTCAAACTCCAATACCGGCTCCACGCAGATATCGAGTTCGTCAAAGTGCGTCACCCAATATTCCAGCGGTCGAGCCGATAGAATCTCCTGGACCCGAGATCCGATCTCCTCACCGTCTGCTCCCGACATCAATCCCCTACCCTGTAACTCCGGCGCTCCGATGGCCTGGACAAAGGGATCCCAGAATTTCGGCTCCAGCGCTCCCACTGCCAGATAGCGATCATCGGAGGTGGAGTAGACTCGATAGCAGGGTAGTCCGCCGCTGAGCATTCCGTCGCCCCGCGCTTCCGGCTCCCCCGCCTGCGCTCGGGCGATGGCCGGGATCATAAAAGAGAGCGCTCCTTCCGTCATCGAGATATCCAACCAGGCGCCCTGCCCCGTTCGTTCTCGGCGAAAGAGCGCCGACGTGATCCCCAGCGCGGCATAGAGCGCCCCTCCCGCGATGTCCGCCAATTGAAACCCTGGCAGATGAGGGGCCTGATTTTTCTGACCATTCTGGGAGAGCACACCGGAGAGCGCCAGATAATTGGCGTCGTGACCGGCAGCTGATCTCTTTGGACCACTCTGGCCATAGCCGCTGATCGAACAGATCACCAACCCCGGGAACTCCTGACGCAAGTTGTCGATATCCAGCCCCAGGCGGGTCATCACGCCGGGTCGAAAGCTCTCCAGAAGAACGTCGGCGTCCTTTAACAGGCGCTTTAATAGCTCTCGTCCCTCTTCCATCTTCAGATTCATCGTCACAAATCGCTTATTGCGATTGACGCTCTGAAAGAAAGCGCCGCTTTCACCCACCGTCGGTGGATAGTGTCGGGCGTAGTCCCCGATCCCCGGGCTCTCCACTTTGATGACGTCCGCTCCCATATCGGCCAATAACATCGTAGCAAACGGGCCCGGCAAGAGCCTGGTGAGATCAATGACCCGTATACCTTCCAGAAAAAGCCCATCCACGGTTGAATTTTCGGTCGACATCTTCCACCTCTTTTTTGTCCAAAACGAAAAAGAGAGCGCCACCGGAATGACCGGAGCGCTCTCTCTTTTAAGCACTGTCGCAAATCGACAGGATCATCCGATGAAATTCTGCAATTTCATAGCCAGGCCCATATTGCCCTGGATGCTGATCTTGTTCATCATGAACGCCTGCGCGGGATTGAGACGACCTTCCCACATGTCGACGAAGTCGCCGTCGGTCATGGTGATGGTGCACTGGGCATCATCGGACTCGCCTTCGCTGACGAAGTCTTCGTCCTTGGTGAAGTCCAGGGTCCAGGATCCGCCGTCGTCGCCGGTGAGGTTGAACACGTAAATCGCATTGGTGGACTTAGCCTTGTCGGGATTCTCCTTGAGATTGGAGGGCAAGACTTCTTCAAAAATTTTACGAGCGTTAAGATCAGACATGAAAGCTCCTCTTTAAAAATGTTCGGGATTCCACTCACTCATTTCGGTCATTCCCGCTAAATGAGTGAACACTCAACAAGGTTCAGCACGCGAATTTGCTAGCATGCAGTAGCCCGAGGCGCAAGGCGAATGCTGCTTGTCAGAAAAGACGCCCAAAGTCTATAACCCGATTTGCACACGGCAAGCCCGCAGACGTTTTAAGCGCTGGCCTGGCGAGAATCTTCAGACCACGGAAACTCAAGATGCTCAGAACCCCCAACATCCTGGTGGCCCATAAAAAAAGCCGCTACGAGCAATACGTGCTCGGCGATGGCGATGAGACCATCGAGCGCTTATTGGCGGAGAATCATGTCAGTGTGCAAAACCTGATGAAATCCCACCGGGCTCATTGCCGAAGCCTCCAAGATCTGGTGGATCACCTTCACGAGACCGGCCTTCGCTTCGACGTTATATTTCGC
>SKNI01000006.1 GCA_007120615.1 Myxococcales bacterium
AGGTCAATCAGCCTCAAAAGACCCTTCGCGCCCTGGGCATCGGCGCTCAGATCCTTCGCAGCGCCGGATGCGGCTCGGTCCGGGTGATGACCAACCGCCCCAAAAAGATCGTCGGCAGCGAGAGCTTCGGCATCGAGATCGTCGAGCAAGTGCCGATCCCCGAAATTGACTGACTCGAAATTGACTGATTTTCGCTTTTTGCTGACTTCCCTGTTTCGCACTACTTGAAGGAGTACCCATGCCAGAGATCATTGAAGGCCATTTTGACGCCGGCGACGCCCGATTCGCCATCGTCGCTGCCCGATGGAATTCCTTTTTCGCCGAACAACTCATCAGCGGCGCCGTCGACACCCTTAAACGCCACGGCGCCGATGAGGACAATATCACCATCATCCGCTGCCCGGGAAGTTTTGAGCTCCCTCAGGTCGCCGCTCGAGTAGCCGAGACCCTCAACGTCGATGCCGTGATCTGCCTGGGTGTTCTCATCCGCGGAGCCACCCCTCACTTCGATTATATCGCCTCCGAGGCCGCCAAAGGCATCGGCCAGGTGGGAATGGATGGCAATATCCCGGCGGCCTTCGGCGTTATCACCTGTGATACCCTGGAGCAGGCCGTGGAGCGGAGCGGTTCCAAAGCCGGCAATAAAGGCGCCGAAGCAGCCATGGCCGCCCTGGAAATGGTCAATCTCTACGCCGCACTCGACGAGTCGTCGTCATGAACCCATCGACCACAAAAAAATCTTCCCCTGTGGAATCTCCCAAAAAAGCCCGACGGGCAGCATTGCGTGTTCTCTACGCCATCGACGTCTCCGGCCTCCCCGTCGAGAAGGCCCTGGCCGACACCCGTGAGACCCTTCGGGAAGAAGACGACGATCCAAATCCTTATTGGGAGGAGGTCGCCCTTCGGGTCCGCGGGGTCATCGGTCAACTCGAAAAGATCGACGACGAAATTCGAGTCCTCAGCCCCTCCTGGCGCATCGAGCGGATGGCGGCGGTGGATCGAAACCTGCTTCGGCTGGGGATCTTTGAGATCCTCGACAAGATCACCGACCCTCTCATCGTCATCAACGCCTGCGTGGAGCTGGCCAAGGAATTTGGCGCCGCCAGCACCCCGGGCTTTATCAACGGCCTTCTCGACCAATTATGCCAGAATCACGACATTCCCATCGCTCAATAATTCGGGCTGCCCGGCCGATCGCACTGCTGCTTTTGGTGACGCTCTTCCTCACCGGATGCTGGCGTCAACCGGAGCCTCCCCGCCGGTTTGTCCCCGGCGAGCCTCTCTATGAGCAATTCACCACCTCGGGCTCTCGAATCATCGTCGACGGGGACGATGGCCCCACCCTTAAAGTTCGCCAGCGCCGCACATCTTCCCGAGTATACGACGCTCAGATGACCCCCGTGGGACAGATCCGGGCCCTTGATGATGGCCAATTTGAGCAGCGAAGCCGGGATGGAAAGATTCGCATTCAGACCCAATGGCTCAACTCCGATGTCGCCGAACTCCCCGAGAGCTGGCGAGTGGAACGGGCCGACGGCGGATGGGATGTCTTCTCCCCCGGCGGCGAGTTGCTGGCCCTGTGGCGACGCCACAACGACCAGTGGACCATGAAAAAAACCTACGGCGACCACAATTCTTATTCTACTCATCTCGACAATGCCCGGCGAAAGGTCCAGTCCACCGGCGGTGATCTTCAACTCTCCACCCGCGCCGACTTCAACGATCTCCAGCTATTGGCTCTCTCCTTAGAAGAGCTCCCTCCGCTGCCGCGCTACACCCTGGCATTGTGGGCTCGACAAAATCTTGCCGCCCCTGAACCCTCCTGAATCGAAGGCCCCGATCCGCCGATCTCCTGATAGATTGCGGCCGATCCCTATCAATGAATTTTTTGGGCTCCTCTCGCGTTATATCAGTAGAGTCGATCAGGGCCGCAAACGATCGAATTGGCGATTGAAAAGACGGCCGATCTGTTTAATTTTTATACAAGGACAAGCAGGATGGCCTCCTGCATCTCTCTTGTCCCGGCATAACAGATATCGAGAACCGAAGCGCTAACGCGAGCCGTGCTTGTTGGGAACAAACTCCCTCGCTAACATGGTTCCATGTTCCAAGTCTTCGTCTCACCGAGGATCGTTCCCGTGGATGAAGTGGTAACCGAGAAGGGTGGCGCCATATGGAAGTGCAGCGATTTGAACAAGCCATCTTAAAAATGGCCTTTGAAACCGACGCCAAGATCACGACGGCTTCGGTCGCCTATTACCTGGGCATCCCCTCGCGTAAAGCCAACGAGCTTCTCGAAGGGCTCCTCTCCGAGGGCGTCTTAGAGCTCGACAGCGACAGCGATGGAAACCTCTATTATTTTGTGCCCAACCACAGCCCTTCCAAGGAGCGGTTGACCCCTCCCCACCACACCGCCGCCGATGAGAGTTGGGAGCGGCTGGAAGCGGCCGCCGACGCCGCCGCCAACCTCGAAGAAGAGCCTGTGATCCAATCTCCGGTGGTCGCCGAGCACTTCTCCACCACCATCGAAGAGCCCGCCGAAAAACAGCAGCCCTTCTCCCCTTCCCATTTCAGCCCTTCACAGGGCGCCGACGGACGTTCTGCCGGATTTGAGTCCGCTCCCGATCCGTCATCCTATTACCAGCCTCAGCCCCCGACAGCCCGGCAACCTCTGCCCCATCAACGGTTTCGCCAGCAACCCGTTCATTCCTCTCGATTCGATGGAATCCCGGAGGGGGTCGCCGCCCGCCTGGGCCGACCCGACGCCCGCCCCAACCGCTGCGGTGGTGGAAGTGTCGTGGTAGAGAGCGCAGCCAGCTGCGAGCCCAAGCCCCTGGCCGAATCCCGACCCACAGTCACCTCCTGCGCCGAGGTGGACACCGCCTCGAAGTTCTCCACCCATCAGGACTACGGCGGCTTTGGGTTTACCGCTCCTCGATCCTCGACGGCTCTGGCCACCTCCACCGGCTCCGGTGAGATGGTGTTGACCGCCGATACTATCGACCAGCCCGAACATCAGCCGGGAATGGCGCTGCTCTTGAGCCTCATTCTTTGTGGCACCGGCCAGATCTACAACGGAGAAGTCAGCAAAGGGATCATCATGTTGATCCTCTGCTTTCTGCTCTGGTTCGTATTTCTGGGCTGGGTCGTTCACATCTGGTCCATCGTCGACGCCGTAGTGGTCGCCGAGCGCATCAACCGAAAATCCTCTAATTGAGCCTTTAAATAAGATAGCATCGACGCGCTGGTTTCTGCCCTGCCGATCTTGTAGCCTGACTTTTGTTGAGCCACTACTTGATTGGTGATCTATCGAAGCGGGCATTGTCACGATGCGTGTCATCCTCATCCTCATCGGCTGCCTCCTGGCAGCAGGGTGTTCCCTCGTTGAATTCGAACGCAGCCCCTATGCGCCGCGTGGCTTCGACGTGGTCTACTCTCATCAAGAGGACATCACGTTTTTAGTCTGGCGCATGGGCGATGCCGTCGATTTCGACCGCGTTGACTTCGAGCTCTTCATCGACGGCGAATATCAACTGGTCGACCTCAACGATACGCCCTTTCCCCATGAACCGTTTGGATGCGATCGCCTCTACTACTGCGTCCAATTTCAGATTCCCGGAGAGTGGGAGCCTTCCGAAGAGGTCGCCCCTCTTCGCTCCATCGACCATCGTCATGGCATCTTCGATTCCACATCGGCCCGGACCTACGACGTGGAGACGACCTTTGCCATCGATCCGGTGCCCCTTCGAAATAACACTTCTGCTCAAGCCCACCTCGCCGACTGGTTTGAAGACCAAGACGTTCCCCTGAGAAGATCCTTTGAGTGGACCCTGGTCGGCTACACCGAAGAGGAGTGTGCGCGCTCCGATGGCCAGTCATGGTCCGGACTTCAGCGCCGGGTTGATCTACCCCTAAACTGGACGAATTCCACTCCATGTTTTGCCGTTCGGCCGCGCCGAAGCGAAACGGAGGTCGCCCTACCGCTGATTCCGGGGCCGATGCTTTTTGCGGAACCCATCGACCAACAGATCTCCGCCATCGATCATCCCGTGATGATCGCATTCCTCGTCGACCTTCAAGTCACCAATCAAGGCCGCTGCGAGCGCATCGCCGACACCATCGAAGAGACCATTCTCTCCGAACTCGCCACCCGACCGGGGTCCCATTATCACCTCGGCGTCTTCCGACCGATCAACACCGACGGAGAAGAGGACTCCGGATGTGACCAGGTGGCGAGCTCGCAATATCCTCTGGCCGCCATCGCCGCGGAGGCTCGTCAGCAGTCGGCAATGCTGGACGAGCCGGCAACTCTTTTGCTCGTCTACCTCAACAACGTCAATCTCGCTCCCTCCGAGCGAAAATTAGAAGAGCTCATCGTGTTCTTGGAGCTCGTCGAGGGCCACGAAGAGCATCCACTCTTCGCCTGGTCCATTGGATCAAACCTCATAAACGGACTCTTTCCCTGGCATCTGACCACCCCGTGGGCGCCCCTGGAAGATGAGAATTTCATCCCCGCCCTGGAGTCCGCAGTCAGTTATTATCTACCACTGCGCAGCGAAGATATAGACCGCGACACCGCGCTGGCCCTTCCCGCTCCCAACGCTGCCGACTCCCCGCAGCATTTTCGAATCTGTACCATCTTCCCGTCGATTCAGGGAATTCGACTCCCTCCCGACCCGTATCAAACCTTTTACTTCACCGACACCTGGTCGTGGCCCGAAGAAGGCGAACCGGAGCTCTTTTTCAATGTCGAGCCCCAACGCTTCATGCCCTACGAGGACTATCGCCAGACTTTTATCTCCGGAGTCTACGAGGTCTGCGACGCGTTTTGTGACCATCCCTTCGTCGGTCCCAATGACCGCCGCTATCCCTCCTGGCTAGGCGCCGAAGGAGTCTGCCAGTGGGATTGACGCGAACCATGATAACGTCGTTGCTTTTGGCGACGCTTGCCGGGATCTGGATAACTCCGTCCACGGCGATGGCCACCGAACAAGAACGCCGGGCGACCGTGCAGGAGCGCTTCGCCCCCAAAGAAGGTCGCTTCTACGTTCACGCCGCCGGCGCCAGCCTCTTTCGAAACGACTTCTACAACTCCATGGGCTATGGAGGGGATGTGGGATATTTCACCTCCGAGGCATGGGGATTTGAGCTTCGAGTCCTCAATCTTCACAGCTGGTTCGGACGCGCGGCCCAGGGCATTCGAGAAGACCACAGCCTGATCCCCGATCTCCGGGCCCCGGATGCTTTATTTGTCGCCGGCACTCGCTACTCCTGGGGCTATGGCAAAGTCTTAACCATGGATCGTTTCGTGGTTCACTTTGATCCTCAATTGATTCTCCACGGTGGAATCACACTTGCAGAGGACAGAGTCGTCCCAACATCGACGTTTGGGTTCGGTTTTCTCAGCCACTGGAATCACGGTGTTCAGCTCAAGGTAGACTTGCAGATGATCTTTCAGATGGAACGCCGTGAACGGGGATGGACACCCTCACTGGGATTCGTTCCGATGTTGGGAATCGGCTCGTCTCCACCGGGAGACGCCCGATGACCTACCGAATTTTTGGCGCACTGCTCGCTCTGACGACCATCGCCCTTCTTGTGGCCTGCGTTCCACTGACCGCTGAAGTTCCTCAGCGCACCGACCTCTTCGCACCGCTCCATGATCGACAACTCTCCACCTTTGAATACGGAATCGCCACCGATCGGTTTTCGGGAAACGAAGACATCTGGACCGAAACGGCGCAGGCATTTCTCGATCTGGCCGTCTGTCGCGAGCCCACCGAAGCGTCCGCTGAATTGGTCAGCAACCCGTCCGTCCACCTGCTCCATCAGCTGGTCGTCATCGAAGATCGTCGACGCCTGCGATTGATCGAGGTCTCTCGCGACGGCGGCAATCGTCACTGGCACCGCGGCACCATTCACACAAAATTTACCTCCAACGAGTATTTCAACCGCGGCCCCGAACCGTTGGATTCCGATCTAATTCGGTGGCCGGAGAGCACCGACACCTGGGCAGATGAACGGCCTGCCCCCAGGGAGATTCCCTTCGATTGCGTCGAATTGGGAGAGCGAGACCTCGCTGAGTCTCTCTCGGGTCCCCTCGCTCAACTCCAGGTCAGCGCGGTGGCTCAACGCATGTTGGAAGAGTGGCACCAGACGCAAATTGCGCTCTCCATCCTCGACGAGATCGACGCTGATCTGGAACTCACGCGCCAGGCTCGCGCGGCTATCACGGTTCATCGCGGGGACCTGGCGATTCTCATTCTCCAACGCGAGGAAATCCGCGATGCTGCACCGGACCTCCTTCAAGACCTGGCTGAGCGTGCTCTCGACGACCTCCTTCAGAGTCCTTCTCTGGAAGATACCCGTCGTCTACACCTGACCAAGCACGGACTGGCGCTTCGGGTCGCCGACCTCGCCATCCAACTCGAAGACTCCGACGCCGCCCTCGATGGGCTCGCTATCCTGCGCGATCACCCCAACGAGTCCGTGGCTGAATCGGCAGACTACCTCCATCTCAAAATCGCCTGGATGCAGGGTTGGTGGGACGTGGCAGCCGAAGGCGCCCCGAGCCTGCTCGACCAGGGCTCTCGGTTTCACTCGGCTCACGCCTATTTCGCGGCTACTTCACATCGCCACATGGGCGCCGACGATAAATTCTTGGGACTCGCCAGAGAGGCGCTCCATGACCGTCCCCGAGGCACAGATGATCCGTTTATGGGTGCCCTCTATCGAGAGGTCTTGCGCGAGCTGGCCCGCTACGACGTCGACGAGCGCACCGACGAGATCCTCGAGGAGTTGGGCCCACGATCGCGCCTCCCCGAACGTCGCCGTGAACTCGCCGAAGTGGCCCTCGACCTTGGCCGGCCTGAGGTAGCGCGGGATCTCGTAGAGCCGTATCTGGACGACATACAGGACGCCCGGCAACTCCCCAGAATGCAGGCCATTTTGGCATTGGCCGCATTTCTTAGCGATGACCGATCTGCCTTTACTACCTATATCGACGCCCTCTCCCGTCGCCCGGCCGGACTCCAGGACCTTATCCCCCGAAGTCGGCGGGCAACCTTCTTTGCTCATCAGGATAAGGAGTTGGCCCGCGTCCTACGCGCAATGCTGCCCTTGATGGCCGAATGGGGAGACGATCCGCCCGCCCGTGCCATGCGCCAGATCTGGCTGTCCACAATCGTCGATCATACGCAGCGATTTTTGCGCTGGGCTCCAGAGAGTTCTGTCAGCGATTCACTGACCGAACTCTACCAATTGGCCGGACAACTCCTCGATGACCACCCCCGAGGCTACGCCCAGCGCGTTGGAGCTGAAGAGCCCTCCGCCTCCGCTCTCGTCTTAGGCACCGTGGAGTTGACCACTGCTCCTCCCATCGAAGATGCCCCCAATCCCCGACTTCGATGGCCGCCGCTGGATTCCCTGCTCCTCATTCCCCTCGATGGCGTACCGCCGAAAACTTACGTTCATGACCTCGGGATTATAGATCAGGAGACAACGCCATGAATGTCTCTTTTTTTCGACCACTTCTGATCGCAGCGACCCTCGCCCTGACGCTGACCATCGGCCCAGGATCCGCCGAAGCACTGCCGGGAATGTCCACCATTCACGCCTGCATTAATCTGGCCAACCTCGCCGGACGTTCGTGTGCCTTTCAGTCGGATTGCCCGCGAGATACGGTCTGCCACCAGACCAAATGCATCCCCGCCGATGAAGCTCCCCGGGACGACTGGGCCGACTCCGAGGATTTCTTGCGCGGTCAGCCCTCCGAGTCTTCTGAAGCCTCATCCACTCAGACCGCTTTGCATCTTGATGACGGCGGTGCCGACGCGGCTTGCGGGACTGACCGACGATGTCGAATCGAGCGGTTGAAGACCCGTAATAAGCATCGCCGACATCTTCAGATCGCTCAGGAGGAGCGGGCTGTATACGCCGAGACAAATCGGCTCCTGGCCCAGCAAAAGAGCGATATCCCTCGCATCGACA
>SKNI01000628.1 GCA_007120615.1 Myxococcales bacterium
CCAGCACGGAGCCCCGGAAGAGGAAAACATCCTGCAGGACCACGGCGAATTGCCTGCGATATTCTTCGACTGCAAAGGTGTGAATATCCTGGCCGTTGATCAGAATCTGGCCCTCGTCGATTTCATAGAGCCGGGTTAAGAGGTTGATGACCGTGGTTTTTCCGGCACCGGTGTGGCCCACCAGGGCGACGCGCTCACATGGGTTGATGGAGAACGAAAGTCCTTTCAAGACGCTCTCGTCGTCGTTGTAGCCGAAGTAGACGTCTCGAAACTCAATATGGAATGGTCGCTCGGGAAGGGGAGCGGGGTCTTCGGCTTCCGAGATATGGTCTTCGGTATCGAGGAGTTGAAAAATGCGCTCACTGCTGGCCATGGCGCTTTGCAGAAAATTGTATTTCTGAGCGAGATCTCGGATGGGCACGAAGAATTTCTGCATATATTCGATGAAAGCGACCAACACCCCGAGAGTGATGATATCGTTTAATGCCTGGCCACTTCCGTACCAGATGATCGCACCGATGGTGATGGAGCCCACGGTCTCGACGACGGCGTAGAGCATGGCGTCGTAGCGGATGGAGCGGATGTTGGCGTCGCGGTAGTCGGCGTTAATATCTTTATACTCATCGCGGCTGACGTTTTCGCGAACGAAGAGTTGGATGATCGACATCCCCGTGATGCTCTCCTGCAGGTGAGCGTAGAGGCGGGCAATTTTGACCCGAATCTCCCGAAATGCGATGCGCAAGAAGTGACGGATGACAAGCGTCAAAATCAGCAGGAACGGCACGATGGCGAAGCTGGCGAGGGCCAGTTGCCAGTTGATCGCCATCAGGATGACCACGATGGCGAGGAGGGTGATCAGATCCCCGATCATGGTGATGATGCCCGAGGAGAGAGCTTCACCCAGGCTCTCCACATCGGTGGTTAGTCGGGCCATCAGCCGGCCGATGGGGTTTTTCTTGAAAAAGGAGGACGAGAGATCCTGAACGTGCTCAAAAAGCTCCTGGCGCAGATCCCGAAGGGCCTGCTGTCCGGCGTATTGCATCAGGTATTGCTGAAGGTAGGTCAGCAGGCTATATCCGACGACGGTGGCAGCGTAGAGGAGTAAAATCAGCCAGAATCCGTGGATCTGCTGGGGGATGATGTAGTCATCGATGGCGATCTGAAGAAGCCAGGGCTGGCTCAGAGAAACCGCAGTCATCAGGGGCATCATCACCAGGCAGATCGCAAAGATCCACTTATAAGGGCGCATATACACCCAGAGGCGACGCATGGTCTTGGAGTCGGAGAATTCGCCGAGCTTTTGTTCGGTGTAGGCTGAGCCGATCGCGGCGCCCGATGGGCGTTCGCGCTTGCCGTTGGCATCGGTTGCCTCGGAGTTCTCTTCGTGGTCCTGGATTTCGTTATCCGAGTTCGTGGTCACTGGTCGAGTTGCTCCCGGAGCTTTTGACGCTCATACATCTCGGCGTAGAGGCCGCCTTTCTCGAGCAATTCCTGGTGGGTTCCCTCGCCGACGAGCCGGCCCTCGTCGAGGACGAAGATCCGGTCGATTTCGCTCAGGGCGTTGAACCGGTGAGTGATGAGGATGGAGGTGCGGCCTTTCATGATCGATTTGAGCTGGTCCAGGATGCGTCGCTCGGTGCGAGTGTCGACGCTGGCCAGGGCGTCATCGAAGATCAAAATTCGAGGGTCGACCAAGAGAGCCCGGGCGATGGTAACCCGTTGTTTCTGGCCGCCGGAGAGGGTTACGCCGCGTTCGCCGACCAGGGTGTCGAGGCCATTTTGGAAAGCCTCCAGATCTCCTCTGAGGGCAGCGACCGTTACGGCATCGTCGATGCGGATATCCTGAGAGACCGATCCGTCGGCGCCGTCAACGGAGCTCTCTTCGAGGAGCAGTCGAGACTCGGGAGGCAATTTATCGAGGGTCGGATCGAAGGCCAGAGCGTCGAGTCCGAAGCGAATATTTTGTCCGATGGTCATGGAGAAGAGAAAGGGTTCCTGAGGGACGAAGCCGATTTCGGCCCGCAGATCCCGCAGGTCGAGGTCCTGCAGTGGAATCCCGTCGATAAGAATCTCTCCACTATTCGGGTCGTAGAGGCGGGCGATCAACTTGACGAGGGTCGACTTCCCGGATCCCGTCTTGCCGACGATGGCCACGGTTGAGCCGGCGGGAATGGTCATCGAGATATTCTTGATGGCGACTTCGTCTTCGTCGTAGGCAAAGGAGACGTCTGTGAGGGTTAACTCTCCGATATCATTTCCGTCGGAGAGGTCTGGCAGGTCTGCGGCCTCGATTTCGGGGTCTTTAAGGATGGGATCGTATTCCAATACCTCGCTGACACGGTCGAAGGCTGCCAGTCCGCGGTGCCAGACCGAGAAGACCCAGCCCAGTGCGATGGTGGGGAAGACCAGCGCCACCACATAGGCGTTAAATTCGACGAAAGCGCCGAGAGTCATGGTGCCGTTGATCACGCGGCGGGAGCCGACGATGAGCACGACCAGGGTGCCGGAGCTGGCGATGAGAACGATTACCGCCTGCAACAGAGCGCGGATCTTGGCCAGGGTCATATTTTCGTTGAAGAAAATAGTATTGGCCTTCTGATATTCACCGATCTCTCGGCCCTGGAGAACATAACTTTTGATGACGTCAACGCCGCTTAAGTTCTCCTGAACTCGGGTGGATAGATTGGATAATTCGCGCTGGACGACTTTGGTCTGATCAAAGAGGGCGTGAATGACCTTTCGCACGGCCAGAAGTAGCAGTGGGTAGGGCGCAAGGCAGAGTAATGTCAGGGACCAGTCGAGACCGGCCATGCGCTGAATCGCGATCGTATACGCGACGATGGCGTTGATGATGTGCAAAAAGGTAATTGCGTAGAGCAGACGAACGTAGGTGACATCATTGGTCACCCGGCTGGTCAGATCACCGGTGGAGATGGATTCGAAGAATCGGGCGCTCAATTTGGAGAGGTGGCTATAGAGTTCGTTTCGAACGTCGAACTCGATGTGGCGGCCGGCGTTAAAGATAGTGATTCGGCTAAAGATTCGGGCAACGCCGGCGCCGATGGCCAGAAAAATAATGATGACGGCGGCGTGAACCACTTCGCTTCGCACGGCGAGGAGGTCGGCGTCGGCGTCGGTGGCCGCGTCCCGCAACATCTGCACCGCATCGCCCAGATACGCCGGGATGGCCAGGGCCAGAAGGTTGGTCACGATCAGAAAGAAGGCCCCGGCCAGAAATAGTTTGAGATACCGCTGAAAATAAACCCATAGTCTGCGCCTTCGGATTGACGGCGGCAGAGAAAAGTCTCCGGAGTTAAATTCTTGAAGGGGTGATGAAGACATAAGTCGCAGGGTCCGACGCGGGGAACTGATAGCGTCAAGAGATGTGGCGCCGCAAAAACCTACGCCGAACGTCGCGGTATTTCAACCGGTAAAGATAAGGATGGAGGGAGAGGAATTATTCGGTGGGCAGGCCGATACGGTTCCACCTCGGGGATCCGGTGGCCGGGTGATTGGACCAGGCAATATAGAGGGGGCGTCCCTCAATATGTTCTCGGGTGATCGGGCCGAAGACGCGACTGTCGGCTTCGACGACCAGGTTTTCATTATCGTCGATGGCGCTGCGATTATCGGCCAGAACGAAGTAGGCATCGTCGCCGAGTTTGAGGCCGGAGACCGAGGCGCCGGTCTCAGCGCCGGGGAACATGGAGACCACGTAATTTGTGTCGTGATTGTGCTCGATCCATACTCCCAGATTGGAGTCGGGGTCGACCTCGGCGTTGGAGACCCATGCGGGATCAAGGGGGGAGTAGTTGGTGAGTTCATTGTTGACGACCAGGGAGTATCCGTGCATCTCGATTTCGTCGGAGGGAACGCCCACGACTCGAAGTATCGACAGAGCTCCGGTCTCCGGTGTTCGAACTGCCACCAGGTCCCCCCGGGCGGGAGGCTCGCTGCGGTACATCGTGTGGTCGATCAGGAGACGATCACCGGGATGAGCCTGGGGATAGAGCACCAGGCTGTCGACGTTGGTCACCGAGAAGAGGTGGCGCCAGGTAAAATTTGCGGTGATGGCCAGTGGCGCTGTGAATGTCAGCAGAGCGATGAGGATATATAAGAGAGGGTGATGATAGGGCCCCTCTCTGTTGCTCTCGCCGGCGTCGATGATCTCAAGGGATCGCCAGGCCGACAGAGTGGACAGGACCATCCAAGAGCCGAGAAGTACGACGGCGGGAAAGAGCGGGAAAAACTTGAAGATGTTTACGGCGACCACGAAGAGCAGGGCCAAAAACACGAAGAAGAGGTTTACGAAAAGTCCGGCGAGCAGCCTGCCTACGTAAATCAGTCCGAGGCCCGGGGTGATGAAGGATAAGGCCACCGCCGCAGATCGGGACGGTTTGGGCTTGAGGGCAGATGTTGACGCAATTTCTTCGGTCATAAATGGTCCTGAAGTGCCAGGCTTAGCCGGGGAGTCATCGCTTTTTGAAAGATGAACATGACGTTCCGGAAGCATAAGGCATGCACCTAAAATTTTGAGGCCCCCGGTCCCTGGTGTCAACCGAATAGAAGATTTGGGGTGTGAGCCAGGTCCGAAGAGCGCCGTCATCGGTTCCGAAAACGACACCGGAGTCCGGCTCAGGGCTGCCCTGACCCAAAGGGGGGTGATCGGATCCAGTCGGTATCATTGAAATTTCTCATGCCTTCACGGAGCGCGGACGGGGACGTCTCTTGATGGGACACATCGGTAGCACGTACTTATAGCGCGGGTATTTGACTGACTTCTTAGTGGTCTGTTGAGTCGGCGCGCTGTGGGTTCGCGTCGGTCTGATCCCCCAGGCAAGCCTGGGGGTTGGGCAGAGTTGGGCTACGCAGGTGGCAAGCCACCGCTCCGCCAGGAGGGCGGCGGTGGCTGCGGGCATTGGTGGGGACCAATATAATACTTCCGATCGTCGCCTTCTTTTTGGCTCGGCTCCAACTTCGGCGCCAAACTCTGTATAGCGGTTGCAGCGGATAGCGTTCACCAATGTCCTCCGGCCGACGTGTCCCATGAAGAGACGGGGACGTCTGCGCTCCTTTTCAATCTCGTTCTACCGATCAACGTGGATCAAACCCGACCCCAAGGCGAGTTTTGTGTTTCTACGCCCTTTATCTTAGGATTATGGTAGCATTTGCGCCGGATTGGTTACGAAAGAGCAGTGGCTGCTTTTATTAGAGTAAATGAGTAAACGGAGAGAATATGGTCTATCTTTGGAAAATAAATCCATCGGCGAATTCTGCCCTGGGGGGGCTCCTATTTATCGCCCTGTTCTCATTTGCCTGTAATGTGAGTGATACTACGGTACTTTCAGAAAACCAGTCCACCGATCTGGATGTAGGACATACCGAGGATATCGGTGAGATGTCTGATACCGATGTACAAGATGTCGGTCGGGAAGACGCATCGGAAGACACCGGCGGGCAGGACGTTTCGTCGGATCCCACCTGTGACGACGGAATACAAAACGGAGAAGAGACAGACGTCGATTGCGGCGGACCGGATTGTGCGCCCTGTACCAACGGGCAATCGTGCTCGGAAAATGGTGATTGCGATACCGAGATCTGCGATGACGGTCGGTGCATCGACGCCTCCTGCGCCGACGTGACCTGTGACGCGGAAACCACCTGTTACCGAGGGGAATGCTATTTTGAGTGCCAGGAAAACGATCACTGCACCAGTGTGGAGAGGTGCTTTATGGGAACCTGTCTTCCTCGCAATTGTAACGGGGTGGAGTGTGAATCGGAGGAGGTCTGTTATCTGGGGGCTTGTTATGAAAGCTGCGGCTCCGACGGGTCATGCGACGGCGACGCGGAGTGTATCGACGACGCTTGCGTGGTCCCTCAGTGTAACGACGGGATTCAATCGGGCGATCAGACCTCCGTCGATTGTGGAGGAACTTCCTGCCCCGCCTGTGAGGACGGAGAATCCTGTGAGGAGGGAAGCGACTGCCTGAGTGGCGTCTGCGACGGCCATTGTCAGGCGGCGAACTGTGGGGATGGTGTTCAAAACGGCGACGAAACCGATGTCGATTGCGGCGGCTCCGACTGTCCGGCGTGTCCGGAAGACGCCTCCTGCAGCGAAGATGGTGATTGCATCAGTGGAGACTGCGACGGCGGTGTCTGTGGTTGCAGCGACCCCCGTCCTAATAGCGATATTTGCGTTGACGCCGGGGCCAGTTGTGGATCCATCGATGATGCCTGCGGAGAGTCGATTGCCTGCGGTGGCTGTGGCACGGGAGTTTGTCTGGAAAATAGTTGTGTGGGATGCATTGATGAAGGTGACTGCTCCGGCGAGCAGGTCTGCAATGACGATAATCAATGTGTCGGATGCTCTTACAACAGTGATTGTGGAGATAATGAGATTTGCAACTCCAGTAGCGTATGCGTCTGCGAGGAATCGCGGTCTGATAGCCGGGTGTGCGCTGATGAGAATGCCGATTGTGGGACGGTGCGGGATCGTTGTGGCGTTGACGTGAGTTGTGGGAGTTGTGGGACGAATCAGGCCTGCCGCGGTAATAGCTGTGAGTGTGAGGAGTCGCGGCTCGCTATCGAGGTGTGTTCCGCGGAGAATGCCGATTGTGGAACGGTCAAAGACGTATGTGGAGACGATATAACCTGTGGAAGTTGCGGGACGAATCAGGCCTGCAGCGAAAATAGCTGTGAGTGTGAGGAGTCGCGCAGCAATACTCGGGTGTGTACCGATGCGGGAGCAGAGTGTGGCACGGTGGAGGATGTGTGTGGAGATGATGTAGTTTGTGGAGGGTGTGGGGAAGAGAGTTGCATGGATTGGAGCAGTTGCTCCCGCCAGGACTTATCAACTTGCGTGGGAGAAGAGACGCGAGAATGTGATTTTCCTTTCTGCAATGAAGACACCAATAAGTGCGAGACACTTTCTGGACCGCAATCTCGGGATTGCGAAGTTGATGATGGTCTGGGATGCGGGTGTGACGATTCGATTGGAACCTGCTCCTCGGGGCTGTGCGATTGCAGCGGTGGAGGCGATGAATGCTCCACCACTCAAGATTGTGGGTTCAATCAAATATGCTGCGCGGGCCAGTCTGGCAATTATTGTGGACCTGGTGATCAACCCTGCATTGCGCCCATCGATTAAGGGGCTCGTGGAGACGAATTCCCGCCCGATCTGGTCCTCATTAGTGTGAGTGTGGTTTTGCAGTCCGACCTTTCGACCGACGGACCTGGGCCACACTCTGATGTCGATGTCGGGTTGTTTGAAGACTCAAAGCGCCGTACAAAGGGCATGGAAGGGGGGGACGCTGGAGCCGGGCTGGAGAAATAAGAAGAAATGAAAGCCGGGGTCCGTCGCGTTATAGCGGGTTGAGCGTCAAAGAAAGTAGAAGTTTTTGGATTCCGACCATCGGATGGATGATGACCGAAGTAAAAAAGAGTCTTTCGATTTCCACCTTATTAGTGCTGGCGATCACTGCCCTGATGCCGATGGCTGTGGCCACGGGGTTTTCGAATTTCGAGCGGGCCCGACATGTGGTGCTCGGTGTTCTTGCGGCGCTGGCATTGGTGAGCTGGGCGATCGGAGTCTTTCGTCAGAAGGAGATTACAATCGCCTCGCCGGGGACAGTGGTGCTGGGCGGAGCGTTCGGTCTGGTGGTGGGGGGGTCAGTATTATGGTCGAATGTGGCGCTCTTCGGGGCGTTAAGCGCGGTGATGTGGGCAGCGCTGGGAGTGATTTTTCTGGTGCTGGTGGCTCCGGTGGGGCGGGCGGCCGATTTTCGGGACTGGACCACAGCCCTGGCAGCGGCGGCGATCGCGGCCGGGGGGATGGGAGTCTACGATTTTCTGGGAGGGGAGTTGCTCAATCCGGTCTGGCGGCCGTCGGGAGTGGCCGGAGGATTTGACAGTCTGGAGTTTGCGGCGGCGTTTTATGCGCTGGTGATTCCCGTTCTGGCAGGGGCGGTGGCGGTCTCCGA
>SKNI01000432.1 GCA_007120615.1 Myxococcales bacterium
CACCGTCGCCGACTCGGGAACGACGATGACCTGTTCGCCAATCTCGCGGCGATAGAGATCGGCGGCGGTGGTCTTGCCCCCACCCGGGCCGCCGGTGAGAACGATGCGAATGCTGCGGTTTTCCGAGTCTTCCAGTGGGTTCGGTGTCATAGAGGCTCCTCGTTGGTGGGCCGCGCAAAAGGTGGCGGCCCTCCCCGCCATAATATGCACCATCGGCGGCGTTCAAGAAGTGTCTTTTTCGCTCACCAAATGGTGGAGCTCCAGATACGACCCCGCCGCCACACCTGATGGAACCGACTTTCCTCAGTCGCTTTGGCGCCCATATCATGGTCCCGCAAACAGAAGACGACGGTTGAAAACTTCGTTAGACCGGGCCACAATGATTTCAACAATGAAGGAGGAGGCACAGTTCATTCTGTGCCTCCTCTTTTAGCACGTGCCATGTCCACGCCTGCCGTTGAGATAGAGGCCTCCCGGAATTTCGGGCACCGAATCTTTGAGGTTCAACCTGCGGCTCAAACCCAATGGTGGTCGTCGAGGCTGCCATTTTCACGTATCCATATGAGTAAGGAGAACGAGATGCCCTTTCGAAAAGACGAGACGACCTGGCTCGACCTGATCGCCGCCATCGATCTGTGCCTGGAGAACAATATAAATTTTGGCGACGAGCAAAACCCCAACGCTCCCCCCAACATCGTAGCACACCACTGTGTCGACATCGAAAGCCCTGATGAATTGACCGAACGTGAGTACAAGATCATCAAAAGTTTCATCCTTCCCCGCCTCGACGCCTTCCAGTGCGCCGAATGCTCCACCAAAATCCATCACACCGAACTCTCCACCTGGTTCGACTTTGACCAGCGCTGCGCCGCCTGCGCCCACCGTACACAGAAAATCCGAGATTGAGGGGTCAATAGATCAATGTTGCTTTGAGCCCTGACGAAACCGGGTTCTCAAAGAGCATTAATCTAGGGTTATGAGATGCCGTCGGCCTCATACCGGCGGCTATTTGACGTGCTTTTGAGCGGGTTTTCTACGCCGCCAGTGCGCACCGACCACATCGAACTCAGGAAGTGAGATGATGAACTTCGCAGCAATCTTCTTTTTCGAGACCTCCGACGATGAACTCAGAAAACATCTTGAAGAAACCGCCGCGCGGTGGGGGGCAGTCCAACTCCCCGACCGGGGCTGGGGCTTTCAAAAGCCCGGCAAGCCAATCGAGCAATTTTTGTATCTACTCTGGGTCCACAGAGAGACCCTCGACCACCGCGCAGTTTTGTACGGAGGATGGCGCTCTCTTTACCGAGAGAGATCCTGAACGATGGGACGGTGGATCCATTCATTACACGCTGAACGTCACGATATTCGTTGTTTTTCGGAACTTCGTCGTGTCGCTTCAGCCTGCAAGGAAACTTCTTTGTGAAAACCTACAGGATAGGAGAGTACACTCATGCTGATCTGGTTGTTGGCTGGGATTGGGATCCCATTAGTCGCCGTTGTTATTTACGATCTAACGCAGAAGAAACACGCTATTCTTCGCAATTTTCCGATCATCGGTCATCTTCGCTATTTGCTGGAGTCCATTGGCCCTGAGTTGCGCCAGTACATCGTTACCAGCAATGACGAAGAGCGCCCGTTCTCCCGAAATCAGCGTCGCTGGATCTATTCCTCGGCCAAATTACAGAATAATTATTTTGGTTTTGGCACGGATAACGATCCGGAGTTGACGATGAACTATCTGGTCATCAAGCCCGCCGTATTTCCCGAACGCGAACCGATGCCCGGTGACGAAGACTTCGATTGCCTCCACCGAATCGCCTGCGCCAAGGTGCTCGGTGCAGCCCGAGGACGCCGAAGGGCCTACCGGCCCGAATCGGTCTTTTTCATCTCTGCTATGAGCTATGGCTCCTTGAGTAGCGCCGCTGTAGAAGCCATGAATCGCGGGGTAGCGCTGGCCGGCGGGCTTCACAACACAGGCGAGGGCGGAATCTCGCCGCACCACGACTTTGGTGGCGAATTAATCTGGCAGATAGGCACCGGTTACTTCGGTAGCCGCGACGAGCACGGCCGCTTTTGCCTGGAGAAATTAGTTGCGCGAACCGAGAACTATCCGGTCCGGGCGATCGAAATTAAATTGAGCCAGGGCGCAAAACCGGGCCGTGGTGGCGTCCTACCCAAAGAAAAGATCACCGCCGAAATCGCTGCCGCCCGGGGAATCCCGCTGGACCAAGACTGCATCAGCCCCTCAGGCCACAGCGCGTTCTCCAACGTGGACGAACTCCTCGATTTCGTCGAACGGATCGCCGACGCCACCGGTCTGCCTGTGGGGATCAAATCAGCGGTTGGAAAGCTCGACTTCTGGCAAGAACTCGCCGACGAAATGGCTCTCGGTGAGCGCGGCGTAGATTTCATCAATATCGACGGTGGTGAGGGCGGGACGGGAGCGGCGCCGCTCGTCTATGCCGACAACGTTGCCCTTCCCTTTAAAGTCGGGTTCGCGCGGGTTCACCGGATCTTCGAGAGCCGCGGCCTCGCTGACGACATCGTCTTTATGGGCGCCGGCCGACTTGGCTTTCCCGAACTCTCTCTACTGGCGTTCGGTCTCGGAGTGGACATGGTCGGCGTCGCCCGCGAAGCGATGATGGCTATCGGCTGCATTCAGGCGCAACGCTGCCACACCGGCCACTGCCCTGCCGGTGTTGCGACCCAGAGTAAATGGCTGATGCGCGGCCTCGACCCTGGTGACAAAAGTGCCCGCCTGGCGAACTACCTGGTCACACTCCGCCGGGAGACGATGTGGCTTACCCGTACGATCGGCCGAAGCCACCCTTCCCAGGTCTCTCTGGACGACTTCGAGATTCTAAACGAGAGCTTCACCTGGTCTGCCCGCGAAGTCTTTGCCCCCCGTCCCGTACCGCCGAATACCCCTCCACCGGACGACGCGCGAGACAAAGGTCGGCTCGGTGTGGCTTTGAAGAAAACTGAATAAGAATCAACACATTTGCGACATCGATGGCCTGTCCACGAGTTCTTCTACGATGTTGTTTGGTTCGAATGGAAGCAGCGGCATCGAGAAGAAACAGAGCACCGCCGTGCAGCCTGAAATGGTGCGCGAGCAGCTTTAACCGATCGCTTCCTGGATCGGATCTTCTCCACGGGCGATTCGTGCCTCCAACTCCCGATGGCGCGCCTCGAGCCTGGCGTCCCGTGCAGCTCCGATTTCGCGGGCTGTCCCTATGCCTTTATCGAGCACGGCGTGGACGGCCATGCGCAACCTGGTAGCCTTAAAGAAATGGCTGCCATATTTGCGCAACGCCCTGGCGTCGATCTCGAAGCCCAGACCGGCACGAGTGGGAAGCTCCAGCATCCCGTTTTGGTGAGTCCAGGGTCGTTTCAGGATGCCGTCACGTACTTCGGGCACCCAATTCGGTGGGTCATAGGGATACTCCAGATAGGTCGACTCCCGGGTGGGGGACGCGCCGTGGAGCTGTAAATTGATGGCAAAGCCGATGCCGTTGGTCCAGGTATGGGGGCTGTATTTAAAACCGGCGTCGGTCACCTCCTTGATGATTCGCCAGGTACCGGCAATGCCGCCGGTGAAGACCGCATCGGGCTGGTACCAATCGTAGCATCCCTTCTCGAGCATCACTTTGAACTCCGGCAAGCCCTGGTTATTGAGCTCGCCGCCGGAGATAGAGATGTCTGTGGCCTCCCGAAGTCGAGCCATCTCTTCGTATTCATCCATGGCAAGAGGCTCTTCCACCCACGTATAATTCAACTCTTCGGCTGCCTTGCAGAAGGCGTGCGCTCGCTCGTAGTCCCATTTGGGCGCATCGGCCACCACGGCCACTCGCCAGGCCTGATTGGCGTCGACGCCGAGGACGACCTCTTCTCCCACTCCTTCCCTCGTTTCTTGAATCTGGGCCACGTCTTGTTCCAACGTCTGGTCGTGGACCCGCAATTTCACGGCTTCGAAGCCCTCTTCCAATCGCTTCTGGACTTCCACAATACGATCGGCGCCGCACCTCACCTCGCCAGTGGAAGCATAGAGCTTGACCCTCCCCGGTGCCCCGCCGAGCACTTCATAGACCGGTTGGTTGCGCGCCTTGCCGATAATGTCCCAGCAGGCCGGCTCGATCCAGCCGATGCGCCAGCCGAGATAGCCCATCTCCCGAATCCGCTGCTGGATCGACGCAATATCATCGGCCCGCTCGCCCAATAAATAAGGTCCCAGAAGATCACCGAGTCCGTCGCGCTCCCGCCCCATCGCCGAGCCCGCGCTCCAGCCCTCGAGACCTCCTTCCGTCCGCAGCCGAATCAGCGTAAATCGATTCGCCGTTTGAGGAAATCCGGGAATCCAACTCGGGTAAAAAGGCCCCGGAGAAGGAACACTGACATGCCAAAGATCGATCTGGGAGATTTTCATAGGTCATTCCACACAGTTAGAATTATGGCCGCCGAATACATCCGCAAACAGCAAAGAGTTGAGTCGGCATTTCACGAAAATATAAGTCCGCGGTTTATGCCAGGGACTTGTTGGTAGCTTATTGTTTGTGCCAATCAATCCAGTTTGGAAATTCTTCGACCAGTGCTATCGTGTCAAACGAAGATTTTGGCCCGGCTTCTTTTTGACCACATCACCATGACCGATGCTCTCACCCCTGATGACGTTGCTGATGCGTTAAAGCGCGGCGCTGATCCCGGCCAACTCGAAGCCTTTGGCTTCGCCCAGGGGATCATGCCCGTCTTCAAGCTCATCCGCGCCCTTTTCTCGCAAAACGAGCTCGACACCTGCCTGAAGCTCATGCTGCTCTTCGAGCTCTCCCGCGCCGGCGGACGCTTTACCCGCGAGCGCTTGCGTGCCCGAGACTTCCCGCGAATTTACCCGCATCGTACGCCTCCACGAAGCGATGCAGTCCATCATTCGCACCCACACCAGCATCAATACACGACTTCGGGAGTGGAACCTGAGCCGTCTTCACCATAGTGACACCGGCTACTCCATTCCTCAGCTCATCGAGGCCGTGCTCGGCGGCGGAGCGGTGGCCTGCCACCAGCGTAGCCCGGCTCCCGCCTAGCCCCCAGGCTTGCCTGGGGGATCAGGCCTACGGGAACCCACAGCGCGCCGACTAAGAAGTAAATCAAATACCCGCACTATCAGTACCTGCTACCGATGTGTCCCATGAACAGACGGGGACGTCCCCGCTCCTTTTCAATCTCGTTCTACCGATCAACCTGGCTCACACCCTCATCTCCTGGATCTTCTTTGTGAAGTGCAGATAGATCTCCTGATCTTTGGGATTTCATGCAGGTGCCTAGCTTCGATGCAGGGTTATTTAATCACTCGGGGTAGCGCCGAGAACGCAGCGGGATAAGGAGACATCCATGGAGAAAGTAGGGGTTCATCGAACCACCGCGGACGACGGTGTGGAATTGGCCGGCCACGTCTACGGACAGGGACCGACGATCGTTTTCGTACACGGAGCGCTGGAAGACGGCGAGAAGCTGTGGTTGGAATTGGCATCACATCTCAGCGATCGGTTTTGTTGTCATCTGATAGATATGCGCGGCACCGAGATGAGCGACGAGCACTCCGATCTATCACCTCGGCGGCAGGTCCACGACCTGGCGGCGTATGTAGAGAGCATTGGCGCACCCGTAGGTGTCATCGGCGAGTCCGGAGGTGCGATTTGGACGCTGGGGGCTACGGCACGCAGCGAGGCGATCGCGGCGGCGGCGCTCTACGAGCCGGTGGCCTTTGAGGCTGCCACCCAAGAACTGGCACAGGCATTCGAAGGAGAGGTCTCGCTGATGAACGAATTGGCCGAGGAAG
The DNA here is from genome assembly GCA_007120615.1 of Myxococcales bacterium. Lineage (GTDB taxonomy): Bacteria > Myxococcota_A > Bradymonadia > Bradymonadales > Bradymonadaceae > SKNI01. The sequence goes on from SKNI01000432.1 coordinate 5,834, forward strand.
GCCGGTGGGTCGAGGCGGCGGAGGTCTTTTTCAGAGGTGTATACTCTGACGAAGAATGGGCGACCGTCTCAAAGGAGTATGTAAAGCTCAGCGGTCGCTATGTCCAAAGGCAGTTGCAAGAATTTGAGCAACTCGAAGAGTCCGAGTACAGCCCCACCGACTCCGATGAGTTGGCAGAGATCAACGCCCCGTTGTTGTTGCTCAACGGCACACGTGGTCCCTTGTCCGAGTGGTTCGAGCAAAGCGTCCATCATATCGCCCGGCATGTCGACGACACTCGAACCCGAAGGTTCGACGGCCTGGGTCACTCAGGTCCGATGGTGCACCCGGAGCTCATTGCCGATGAGCTGCGGCCGTTCTTCGAACGGACCCTGCCGCGAGCAGAAGCATCGTAATTATGATTGGTTCCCGTCGACGTCGAAGGACCATTACGGTACGATCAACACTCACACCGATGGCAGCATCTGGACTCCCTTGCGAACACGCAGCGTGAACGCGAAGATTTCTGCTTTTTGTTGGAAGCGAAGATGAGCGATGAGTGGATGCACACAGAGACGCCGGAGCGGGACTATTATCTCCTCCTTATCACCCTGCTCTTCCTTCCGATGGGCGTGGGAATTCTCTGGCTTACCGTCGACAGGGTGCTCGACCTTCGAGAGCTCCAACGCACCCCCCTTGTGGAGGCGAATGAAGTTCTCCCCGGGCCGGTCGCGATTCAGGGCACCATCGATGAAATTGAGAATCCATTGACGGCCCCGCGAACAGGACGGACGGTGGCGTATTTCCGCCATCGGCAGCAAGAACGACGCCAAGATAGTGACGGGGACTATTATTGGCGAACGATCCATACCTGCTCCGACTTTTCTGCTTTCTCGATCAACAGCGGTGGGGAGTCGATTCGGGTCGTGCCGAATGAGACCTCCAACTTCGATGTAGAGGCAACTTGGAGCCGGACGTTCCAACAACGTCGCCGGATGCGCGACCTCGTTCAGTGGCTCGCCGAAGGAGACGAGGTAGATATCGTCGGTCAGGCTGTGCTGACCGATTCGGGGGTGGAGATCCATCTCACCTCCGAGGAGGGAGGACTTCAACAGACGGTGATCACGGACCGAGGTATGAGCGCCGGCATGGCTGCTGATTTGCAACTCCTTTTGCCCTGGCTGGGCATCGCCTTGATTCTTCTGGGGCTGGCCGCCGGTCTGGGGCTCATCGTTAATGGTCGTGAGACAGGGGTTTCGACGGCTGTTGTCGTCATCGGTGTGTTGATGCTCTTCACCCTTTCTGTAGCGTTGAGTCTCCAGGATCTGGAGCGCAATATGGAGCGGCAGGAGGAGTTGGTGAAAGCTACGAACGCCATCGTGGAGGCGGGTCTGATGGACAGCGACCAGGCCGAATCCCTGTTGCAAGGGCGTCTGGAGGCGCTGGAGTTGCAGCGGCGGGGCCTCCCCGATCGATGGCTCCGCAACCTTGCAGGTGCCGAGGAGATCGCAGCCCCCGGCGACGGGGCTACCCTCAACGCTGCCCCGACGGAATTACTCTATTTCTTTTTCCAACTTGTGCTGGCCGTGGTCCTCGTGGTGGCGAGCACGATCTGGATTCGACCGGCCGATAAGTATCGCCACTGGCAACCCTTCGGTCTGACCCTCTTATTGGTGGGCTTCATCCTGACGACGTTACTCTTCTCGGGCGTCTGGTCCCGAGGCGGCGTCGAGCAACTCTTTATGGCCGCAGTCGGTTGCCTGCTATTTTTGAGTCTCTATAGTGCATGGCAACTCTATTCGAGACGATCCCAGCGTTACCTGGACGACGTAGATCTGGAGAGCGGACGCCTACTCGACCGGTAAAGACTCTCGGGGCTTCCGGTGGCTCTTCGAGCGACCATCCCTGGCGGACATCTTCGCCAGAACGATTCATTAAAGAGCGTCGACGATCTCTTCTAATTCGAAGGCGACGTCAGAGTCGGTCTCCTCTGCCAGCGCCTCTTCGATGTCTTGGCGATATTTCTCAAGCTCGAACGCCGTCAAGTGAGCGAGCGCAGCGGCGGCGGCTTTGCGAGTCGTCTGACGGCTGTTTTTGAGCAAGCCGATGAGGTCGCCGATGCTGAGCACTTTGTCGATTTCACCGACCAGATTCTGGTGCTTGGCTG
>SKNI01000669.1 GCA_007120615.1 Myxococcales bacterium
CCAGCACGGCGGCGTTCGCCCCAATCACGTATTTCTGGCCGCCATCGACGCCAGCTTTCGCGATACCAGCGTCGAGTCCGCTCTCGAGGGCGCCAACCTCGCCGGCCTAAAATGGGTCAAAAACGGCTGGCATAATCCCCGGGAGATCATCTTCTATCGGGCGGTGTTAAACGTCCCGCTCTACGTCTTCGGACGCATGAACGAGATGAAGGATTATTATTATCGCTTCAAGAATATGTCCCAGCGATCCAAGGTCCTTCACATTGATCGCAACTGGGAGGAGACCCTCCCCGACCTCGATCCCGACACCGCCCAGGAGAAGCATCGCCAGGCGAATATGCGCAGCCATATCGTCAACTTCGCGGCCCTCTGGACCATTCGAGATCCGTCCACCAATCAGGGATTTATCATCCTCCGCGACGGTCAATACCTTCTGCGAGATCCCAACGCTTCGGCCGACGGAAAGAACGGAAAGTCCAACGTCACGACCCTTGGAAAGTCGCTGGCCGAGGCCATCGAGCGTCTTCCCACGGTGTTGAGCGAAGAGCGCGTAAAATATCTTCCCTACCATCAACTTCTGGCCGCCGTCCGCGAGGGTATGGCTCCGTCGGTCCTGCAGCGAATCGTGAAGTTGCCCTTTCAATGGCGTCAGAATCGAGACGAGCTGCGCACCCAATACGGAAGCAGCCCCACTGCGGTTCAGCAATTGAAATTGCGAGACTTCACCGAGGGCTACCAACGCCTTCGAGAGTCGTTGGATTCATTGCTCACGGAGTTGAGAAATATCGAGACCGAACGACTCACCCTCGGCGGCGATGCTTCTCAGAACGCCGCCGGCCTCGGGCCAAAAGAAGCCGGCGAGAACCTTCGTCAATCGGTCGAGATCTTGCGCGGCTTTCACGAGAGCTGGCAGGCCATGGAGAATCCGGAAGCGTCCACGTCGGTGCCACCGACGTTCCGCTCCCTCTTCCAGCCCCTTCAGGAGAGCGAGCTTCACTCCACGTTGGAGGCCCTTCGCCACGGAACCACCGGCGATCGACCCTCCACTCCGGCCGTCAAAGTCAAAAAGAAAGCCACCGAGAAGGCCGAAAAAGGTGAGGGCTGATCGCAGCGATGTCCGACACCGATCACAACGACCGCTCCGCTGAAACGGTGCTCTATCCCGAGCCTACCGTCGTCATCGGCGTCGGGCGCTTCGGACTCTCGGTCCTGGAGCGCCTCGGCGACGACTGGCGTTGGCTGGCCACCTCTGCAGCCGGGGACTCCTCGCTCAAAAACCTGCGCCTCCTCTCGATTCGTCCCGAAGAGGGCGTCGACGAGGAGCGGTGGCGCCGAAATGAGACCCCTCTGGCCCGGGTGGCCTTTGCCGCCGGCGAAGATGACTTGCCGACCCTTGCGGTCCACTGGGCGATTGTCCGCTCCCTGGGATTGATTCGATTTCGCGACGGCGCCTATCAATTTGCGCTTCCCCGAGACGCCGGCGTCGTCGAAAAAGGCGAACTCCACGACACCCGCCGGCGCCGCTATTTTGAGTGGCTCTCCCTCGACAGCGACCCCCTTCGCTCCGTGGAGCGCCTCCACCGCCTGGCCAACCGCGACCCCGAGGTCGACCTCTTTTTGACCCCTCTGGTGGAGCGAGTCCTCCACGGTCAGAGCCCCCGGCTTCTGCTCCACCTCATCGCCCGCTGCCGGGCCCTTCTGGCGGGACGAGATCCCTCGCCGTGGCCCTGGATTCACCCCCATCTTCCCTATCCCGATGAAAACCGGGAAGACTCTGTGGCCACCGTGCCCTTTCACTCCTCCTGGTGGAGCGAAGACGACGCATTGAGACTTCTGGAGGGTGTCGTTCCCTCGCCACTGCCAAGAATTCCGCACCCCTACGACACCGACGACGGAAGCGACGACTACAATGACGACTACCGCTATAAGAGAACTCGAGACGAGGATCTCCCCCCGGTCGTCGTGCCCCGTCCCTTCTGGCCGACGCCGGGAGATCTGGCCACGCCACTCTCCCCACGACGCATGTTGCGCGTCGACTGGCAGACCTCCGGCTGGGTGGCCGACGAGTTGGGCCAGGCCGAGTCCATTGAATTCGAACCCGTGGAGGCCAGCCTCTTTCGATTCGGATTCTTCGACCACGACGCCTCTTCGGGACTCGACACCGATCAATTGGGCGAGACCCTCACCGACCTCGGACATCGAGTCCACCGCGGGCTGTTGCGGATCTGGCTCGACCTGCAACGAGAGCGCGACGAAGCGATCGGCTCCGACTTAGAAGACCGCCGCCGCGCCGGCTCTGAGACCGCCATCGAACAATGCCTGGAGATCCTGGGCGAGTTGGTGGTCCGACCGATGTTGAAGGCCCAGGATGAGACGCCGCCGGAGAGACCTGAATACCGAACCGATCGCTGGGTCGACGGCCCCCAACTCTCCGATACCGCTTCGGCTCCGCTCAAAGACTCCATCGTCGACACCGAGAGCCCCGAATCCATGCCGGAGCGACCTCTTCTGGAGCGACTGGCCGACCTTGGCCTCCACTTCGGACGCGACGAGCTGGGCCAACATCCCCTCTTTCGCGAGCTCACCCTCAATCCCGGGGACCTCGACGACGGCGCCCGCCTCACCAACCTTCGCCGCGCCATCAACGAAGAGACTCGCCATCTGGTCAGTTTTGAGCACTTAAAGAGCTACCGACAGCGGCCCACTCGACAACCGCCACGGCTGACGGTCTACGTCGTCGCAGAGGCCCGCGAGCCCTTTACCCGCCAGGCCCTTCGACCCATCTTACGAGCGCTGCACCAGGAGTTGATCCGAGCCTACGGGCCCATCTTCGACAACACCCGAGAGGGCTTCGATCGAGCGCTCTCCATTGTTCCGATCATCTGGACTCCCCACCCGGCAGATGCCTTCGGCGGCGATCATCCCGAGGCCAACCGCATCGAAGAGGCCTCGATTCTGGAAGCCGTCCACGACCTGCGACGATGGGCCGAAGCGCTCCCATCGTCGAGGCGTTGCATCCCCCAGATCTTTATCAACAGCCGGGTCACCGACAGCGCCGTGTTGGGAATCGGCGAAGCCATCACCCAGACCCGAGACTTTCTGTCCTTTCAGATCCGAAATGAACTCGGAAAAGACGCCTGGCTTCGAGAAGCCGCCGTCGGCTATCGCTCCGACGATCTCTTCTCCACATTTACCTGCGTTCAGATCGACTTCCCCGCCGAGCGCGCCCGAGAATATTTGGCCAATCGACTCTCTCGAGAAGCGCTGGCCCGACTCCGACAAACCGGACGCGACGAGAATCAGGACCTCAATGACGATGAGTTGACCTCGATCACGCCGCCTCCCGAAGATCTTCTGGAGCCGCCCCAGAAGCGCCTCAAGAAGAAGACCGCCACCACCGCCCGGAGTCTCTCCGCCGCCGTCGACGACCGCCTCAATGTTGACGCCTGGACTACCACGGTCGCCATCAAAGACGCCTTCGACGAGGACTTCGAAGATCACCTCTACGATAATGTCCACAACGCCTGGCAGGCGTTGACCAGAAATCGCGGGGCCATGGACTCCATGGTCAACGAATTGCGCCGCGCCTCCGCCCGACACCTTCAGGAAACGGTGCTCGAAAGCCGCCGCGGCGCCGACCGCCTCATCGAAGAACACGCCACCCGTGGAGGCATCAAGAGCGCCCGGGCCGGATTCCGCCGCCTCCTGGACAGCTCTCGAACCATCCTGGAGGACTCCGAGGCCGAGCGGCGCGAATGCCAGGACCTCTGCCTGCGCCACGATATCCCCGACTCCGGCCCTATCGGCCGCGCCCGCCAGAACGTGGTCAACGCCGCCGAGCAAAAGCCCGACAAGATGCCCATGATCATGGGCTTCATCCTCTGGGGCGCCATGGCCCCCGCCCTGGGAGCACCGCTCTCCCACGCCGTCGCCCGGGCTTTTAACCTTCAAGATAGCACCGGTCCCATCGAGATCGCCCTCGGCCCGGCGGGCTGGCTTCTGGGCGGACTCCTGGTCTTTTTCCCGGTCTTCTTCGTCCTCCGAACCCATATGGACAAGGCGGTCAACGCCGTAAACGACTCCATCGCCGACCTCTCCAACGCCGTGCGCGACGTCGTCGAGGGCAGCGACTCGGGGCTCTTCAACGCCTCCCCATCGATCCGCTCCTTTTTTGCGGCCCGACTGCGCCTGACCGCCGCCCTGGCCGGCCGAAACTTCGCCGACCGCATCCACGACCGCGTTGCCCGCGACGACAGCCTGGCCTCTCGCCTCTTTAGCAGCATCGACGTCCAACAACGCCGCCTTCGCCAGCGCGCAGAGGCGCTCGGAGTTCGACCCACGGCCACCGGCGAAGAGGGCCACGTCGACGACGACGTCCGCGCCATCTTCGATAGCAGCACCCGAAGCCGCGCACCGTCACTTTTGGACCCCGAGCATCTGGTCGATCACTACCGGCGACACTTTCCCACCGATAACGATCTCGACGCCGCCATCCCCGCCTTTTTGGAGAGCGCCGGTGGATTTGAGCGCTGGCGAGAAGAGGCCTGTCTGTCGGACACCGAGAAGATCCTTGGATACGGACGCCTCGAATTTGCCGATCTGGTCATCACCCCCATCGGCGCGCACGCCCTCTTCGAAGACGAGGTCGGAAAGAACCTCGCCGGCTTCGTCGCCCGAAATTACTCCAACGTCGGCTTCGGCGCCCGATTTGTGGGCTACGAGGGCTTCGACACCGACGGACTCCGCCGTCTGGCCGACACCTCTCTTGTGGTCCACCCCCATCTGAGACCGGCTTTTGAGAAGGCCCGCCGTCACCCCGACGCCCCGCCAACGACGGAGACCCTGGACGTCATCGAAGCAAAGATTTTACCCAACACCGCTTATATTCTGTCCCTCGTACAGGGCATCCACGCCCGCAGCGTCCACAACCTGCGCCGCCACGAAGCCTTCTACGACCGCCTCGAATTGCCCGATCCCGCCACTCCCTGGATGGACGGCCCCATGACTCTGGCCGGCCGCCGCCGAACCCGCGGCGAGTTGCCCGAACGGGTCGCGCCGGGCACCGAATAGGATGTCGGTGATCCGGTGCGGACGGGGACGTCCGCGCTCCGCAACAACGATCCCGATCTCGATCTCGATCCCGATCCCCCGGAGGACAAACCGTGACCGTCCTCGCCTTCTTAAGCGGCATTCGAGAGTTCATCTCCATGATCATCGAGATGTCCTGGCGCGCCTTCGCCATGACCCTCGATCTTTTGGTTTCGACCTCCCCGATGCAGGCCGCCATGGTCATGATCGGCCTCCTCACGCTGATCGTGGGCGGCGCCGTCGGTATGCAGCGCTACACCGTCAAGACGATCGAGAAAGACGCCGACTTCGAGATCTTTCCCCTCTACCTCGAGTATCGCTATTCGCTGGTGGGCGGAGCCATTCGCTTGGTCACGGGAATCTTACTCTTACCCCTACGCCTGGCCGGCGCATTGATGAGTCTCTTCAAAAAAGACGAGGATGACGACAAAAAAGAAGAGCCCGAACGAGAGCCAGTTTTGATCCCGGCGCTGGGACCGAGTTATCTATGGGCTGCCCTGATCACCGTGGGGCTCTACGTCTTGTCGGTCGTCGCCGAGCCTCTGATCCGCTGGCAATTGGACGCCCCGGCCCATTTTCCGACCTGGCAATATCTCTTCTTCGGACACCGCCCGGAGCTTGCGCCATTTTTACCGCTTCAGACCTATCCTTACGTGGCTGCCATCGTCATCGGCGCCTTCTGGCTCGGGCTGTGGTGGACCATCGCCCGCGGCGTGCGTCTCTTTCACTGGAATGAGATGGGCGTCAACCTCATCAAAGAGGCCGAAAACCAGGCGACGCTGCCGAGCTGGCGGACCCATTTCGGGGTGACCGATCTGGCCAACCTGGACTGGTCCTTTGAAAATTGGGCGAAGTGGCTGCTTCTTGTCGCTCTTCCCCTTCTGGCAATGGCCTTTCTCGGCATCTCCGGCGACCCGTACCGGGTCAACACATCGAGCTTCGCCGTCGCCCTGGTGGCCTGGATCTCCTGGGCCTTACACCTGCGGTTGATCGGACTGTATCGACCGGAAGAGCCGCCATCGAAAGAGCGCGCCAAAAAAGAAGAGGCCATGGCCGCCGGCTGGACCCACGTCCTCAACGATCTGCGACGGGTCCATAAGATCGCCCAGCCCCGACTCGCCAAACCCATGCGAGACGTCGAGCCCCTGGCCTTCAGTCAGCACTCCCTGCAGGGCTCGGATCTCATCGCGCCGCTTCTGGCCGAATTATTGCCCGACCCTCAGCGCCTCACCGCCATGCAGCATGATGTTCTGGCCAACCTCTCTCGTCATTCCTTTGTCCACCTCGACCCGCCGGGCGATACGCGAACTCTCGATCTGGGCGCTCGAAACCAGGACAACGACGACGAATTGCGCCATCGAAATCAGATCGTCATCGCCCCGGAGGGCACCGGCAAGACCACCCTGGGCATGCTCGCTGCGTTCAACACGGCCCTGATTCATAGCCGCAGCACCCTGGTGGTGGTCCGCGATGAAGCCACCCGCAATCGCCTGGCCAATGACCTCCGCAACCAGGTTCGGCCCTCCACGCTGCGCTGGAATCTTCGCATTCGCCAGCTCGGCGGCAGCCTCGTTGAAGACCTGGCCACGGGCATCATCCCCGATTTATTGATCTGCGATCTGCAGCAATTGGTCACCGCTCTTCTCGACGACGTGGAGACCTACCAGCCCTTTTTATCGAACCTGGGACTGATCGTCGTCGACGACGTGGAGACCTTCTGCGGCCCCGTCGAAGTCCACGCCCAGCTGGCGTTTCGCCGCCTCGACCTTCGACTTCGCGCGCTTCGAGGCGTCGACCAGATCGGCGAAGAACAGGCCCCCATCTTTTTGCTCCTGGCCGGCGAAACGATGGACAACCTGGCGGCCTGGGCGCGGTCCCTCTGTGGCATCGACGCCGTGCCTCGCTATTTCGCCTCCCAACGAGCAACCCACCTCCGGGAGCAGGCCCGACAGGCCCGCCGACAGGTCGACGAGGGCGGCCGAAAAGCATCAGAGGACGACAAAGAAGTAGAGATGACCGCCGACGGCCGACGCCGCCGACACCTCATCTATGATATCGACGACTTCGCCACCCACGGCGGAGACGCCCTGACCGTTCTCGACATCATCGAAGCCTGCGAAGCCCTGGCCGTGCCCTGGCATTACCGGCCCTGCGGAGACGACCGGCGACTTCTTGGCCGCTCGATTCTTCCCTTGAGAAACGAGCCTCAATCTCATGTGGACGACCCCCTTCGAGCGGCCGTTGTCTTTCTCGACGGCCACGCTACCGCCGTAGAGCGCGAGATCGAGCGCATTCGACGAGCCGGCGCTCATTTCAGCTCTCGCGTCGTTCCCGAAGAGATCCCCGACGACGAAGAGGAGGAGAAAAAAGACGGCAAAGAAAGCGAAGACAGCGAAGAGAAAGACGAAGAGGAGTATCAACCGGAAGAGATCGAGGCCATCGCCTTGATCACCATCGTCGATCCCGAAGAGCGACAGGTCCTCCATACCGTGGATGCCACCGAAGGCGTCAGCGATATGGTCCGGACCTTGCCCAGGCCCTTTTTGCGAGCGCCCTCCGGTTATCTGACCCGCCGCCACCTGACCAGCGAATTGGTCCAGCATTGGACGGAGGTCGCCGACCTTCTCGATGTATTCGGAAACGAAATCGCTCCGATTCTGCATAATTTATCTCGCCAGGGCGCCATCCTTCACGACCCCCGAACCACCCTGGAGCCGGGCCGAAAATCCTACGAAAAGCGAGTCTTTTTGCGAGGGCTGGAGGCCGAACTTCTCGGCGAAGACTCCGCCGGAAATGGAGAGGAGCGCCTCCTTCCCCCGCCGGTGGAAAACGTGGAAGTGGCATCCCGACGAAACGTCTCGATCCGCGAGCGC
>SKNI01000453.1 GCA_007120615.1 Myxococcales bacterium
CAGGCCTGCGGTGGAGAAGGGCGAAGAGGAAGGAGGAGGGATCAAGCTGCTGGATGTGAATCGCCTGGAGCTCTATGTGGTCTCCGAAAAGCTGGAAGAGAAACCGGAAGCGCTGGATGTGGTGGAAGAGGGGGCGATTCCCGAAGAGTTGAGCGAAGAAGCCCGCGGTATTGTCGCGGGCTTATTGGAGTCCTGCGATGACGTGGCGATGAGCGATCGGGCCATTCGTGTGGGCCGAGAACTCGATCCCGACGGCGATGCTCCCACGGATTGGGTCGTGGCTCGATTGAGGTCGATTGAGGAGTTCTTTGAACTCGATGGGTACTCAGAAGGGTGATTCTGAGGTATTGTTATTTTTATTGAATGAAAAATATCAAATTTCGAAGGAGAATTTTCATGAATTCACGCATGGGCAGAGTAGTTGTTGTGGCAATTTTGAGCGCCGTTATCGCGCTGGTGTTCGCCGGCTGCGATCGAGGGTCCTCGACGGAGGGTCCTTTCTCGATTGTCCAGCAAGTGGAGCTGCCCTTTCCTGAGGACCATTCCGGATTCGATGGAGCGCTGGTTGCCGATGATGAAGCCCACATTGTCCATGTGATTGATGAGGGTCGCATCCGCTTCTCGGAGCCGGGGTCGGGGCAGAGCGCCATCTACACCCTGGCGAAAGACGAAGCCGGTCAATTCGCAGTGGTCGAGACGTTTAGCAGCAGTGAGCATTTGACCAGTATCGACGGGGCAGTGCTCAGCGTGGATGAGAAACTTTTATATGTCTTTGATTCGGAGGCGCCGGCTCTGGTTATTTTCAACCGGGACGGGACGACCGGTAAAATTTCCTATAAAGAACAGGTCGATCTCTCCGGCGTCAGCGTGCCAGGGAGGGCTTCCCTGCTGCGGGTGCCGGGGCGCAACTCGGTCGTTCTCAGCGGCCAGAACACCGACGCCGTGATTGTCGCTCCGAATGACAGCGGCGGGCATGAGGTCGTAGAAAGACAGAGCCAACAATTGCGTGGGGAGCGGCTTTTATTTGCCACGGACGGGCCCTTTATTTACTCCAATTCCTCCTGGTCTGACGCAGAGGTTCACGTCCTCGAAGAGAAGGAGCGCGAGAGCGGGGGAGCGCTCTATCGACGTTATGAAAAGGTTCAGACAGTGGCTCTCAAAGACATGACCGTGGTCAGTCTGATCGCGATGAGCCCTGATCAAAGGCACGTGTACGTGGTGGGTACGAAACCCAGTGGAAAGCAGACACCCTACGGCGATGGGGTATATGCCACGGTGATGGCCTTTCAGCGGGACAAGGAGACCGGCAAATTAGAAGATCCGGTGGTGATGCATCTTCAGGACCAGTTGAAGGTCGTTACCTTCGATTCGATCGAGGCGCTTTTCATAACCGCCAGCGGAGAGCACGCCTTTTTGGATGTTCGCAACTCTCTTTATAGCTTTGGGCGAGACCAGGAGACAGGAGAGTTGAATCGCGTACGATTGGGTGGAGAGGCCGAGGATGAGGAATTTGCATACCCGTCGCCGCCCACCGTCGCCGGGGCGATACACGCTAAGAGCGCTCAGCAAATCTATAGCGTTGATTCCCGACCGGGAAGTGGATTCCAAGTGTCCAGACTTCCCTCGGATGAAGAACTCCGAGATGCGAGCAGTCAGTAGATGTCTCGAGTTGTTGCATGCCGTCGAAGGTGGGGATATAATACCGGGATTCATATCAATCTCCTGAGGGCTCCCGGTAATGAGTATCTCAGGAAGATTTCTTGCGTATATTTCAACACTTGAGGTCGGGAATGAAGATGAAAAGTTATTGCTCTATACGAAGTTATATTTGCCTCGTCTTGTTTATTACGTGCTGTTTTGCAGTAACGACCGGGTGCGGTGATCCCGATGATAACGGTGCCCTCGCGGATGCAGATGGTGATGCCACTGGCGACGGTGAGCCCGACGGCGACGGTGAGCCGGACGGCGATGGTGAGCCCGACGGCGACGGTGATCCCGACGGCGACGGTGAGCCCGACGGCGACGGTGATCCCGACGGCGACGGTGATCCCGACGGCGACGGTGATCCCGACGGCGACGGTGATCCCGACGGCGATGGTGAGCCCGACGGTCGTTGGGCCAGCGTGGTAGGTGGCGATAATGCCGCTCATTTCTGCGCAATTTCAGACGATGGAACTCTGTGGTGCTGGGGTAATAACAGGGACGGTCAACTGGGCCTTGGCGATACAGATAATCGTTTCTCGCCGGAGCAAGTCGGGTCCGAAAGCGACTGGACGTACGTCGCCATCAATAGCGGGCATACCTGCGCTCTGCGAGCCGACCAGACGTTGTGGTGCTGGGGGCAAAACCAGCATTACCAACTGGGGCTTGGTGACAGCGGGGTGTACAGGACACCGACTCAGGTGGGAGAAGAGAGCGACTGGACTTCTCTAGCGCTGGGGTTCGCTCATAGCTGCGGTCTTCGCAACGACGGTGAGTTGTGGTGTTGGGGTCAAAATTCCGGCGGTCGCCTCGGCGTGGGGGAGACCACAGAGGTTAGCAGTAGTCCGATGCGGGTCGGTACAGACGATTGGAATTCCATCTTTTCCGGGACAAATCACAGTTGTGGGGTTCGCGATGACCAATCGCTCTGGTGCTGGGGTTTCGGCGGTCAAGGTCGCCTCGGTCTGGGAGATGACGAAGACCGGTTTACGCCAGAGCAGGTCGGAAGTCATGACGACTGGATCGCCGGGGCAGGCGGAGAGTTACACAGCTGTGCACTTCGCGACAGCGGGCGACTGTATTGCTGGGGACATGGATCGTTAGGCCGTCTCGGCCAGGGGGATGAAAGCAATCACTTCCAGCCCATACAGGTGGGGTTGGACCCGGACTGGGATTCGGTCTCGCTCGGCATATTTCATTCCTGCGGAGTCCGAAATGATGGTGATATCTGGTGTTGGGGAGATGGCTTCCAGGGCCAGATCGGGGTGGGGGATACCGAAATTCACGATCCCACCCGCGTAGGCTCGGAGAGCGGTTGGTCCTCCCTTACGACAGGATTTCAAACCACCTGCGCAATCCGCGAAGGTGAGCTCTGGTGCTGGGGACAGAATAGTGTGGGTCAGGTGGGTATTGGAGTCGACGGAGGAGCCCGGTCCTATCCGGTCTCCCCGGATACGGACAAATTATTTTCCGAGATTTCAGCCGGGCCTTCGATGCACAATTGTGCCATCTCCACCGACGATGAACTGTATTGCTGGGGAAGGGGCGGGAGTGGTCAGCTTGGGCTCGGGGATAAAAACCGGGGGATCATTCCGGAACAGGTGGGCGCTGCAACGTGGCGGTCCGTCTCCAGCGCATCTCAGCACAGCTGTGGGCTCAGGGATGACCAGACCCTCTGGTGCTGGGGGGACGGTGCGGGTGGTCGCCTGGGACTCGGAAACGAAAGTCGTCATAACACGCCGCAACAGGTCGGCGATGCGCAGTGGGAGTCGGTCTCGGCCAGCGTAGGACATTCGTGCGCCATTCAGGATAATCAGACGCTCTGGTGCTGGGGTAGCGGGGATGATGGTCAGTTGGGTACCCCAGGCGCCGTCGAGTACACGTCGCCGGAGCAGGTCGGCGACAACCTGTGGCTAGGGGTGTCTACCGGAAGTGGTCATACCTGCGGAGTCCGCGCCGATGAGACACTCTGGTGCTGGGGTAACGGGGCTGATGGTCGTCTCGGTATCGGAGGCACCGCAGGCAGCGATGAGCCCGAGCAGGTCGGTCAAAGCCAATGGAAGGCAATCTCCGTGGGGGCCAGCCATGCTTGCGGAATCCAGAGTGACGACTCTCTCTGGTGCTGGGGCGACGGATCCGATGGCCGGCTCGGTGTCGGCAATCTGGATATGCATGATGAGCCGCAGCGGGTCGGAAGTCAGAGCTGGAGCTCGGTTTCCGCAGGGGTGATGCATACCTGTGCAGTGCGCGATGACGCCACCCTCTGGTGTTGGGGCAGCGGGATTGTGGGGCAAATCGGAGTTGGCGATACGGACACCCGTATCTCTCCGTCCCGAGTGGGCACCGATAACGACTGGAGCGCGGTGTCCGCCGGTGGAAACTCCACCCTTGGTATCCGTGACGACGGATCCATCTGGGCCTGGGGCGCCAATAGCCAGGGCGAATTGGGAACCGGTACCGGCTCGATCCTGGTTCCGACACGGGTTCCCTGAGTTTGGGTCGATATTTTGGCGGCGGGGACAGAGCATGTCCTCGCCGCGCTTCGGTGTGTAGTTACCCGTTGAGTTATGGGGAAGGATTTGAATATCATCGGAGGACGTTCGTCCCATGGGCGACGCCGAATGAGACCTCCTGAGAAGATCGATGAGTAGAGACCTAATTATTGAATTGAGGATGAAAGTATGATCAGAAAACGATTGAGAAGTCTCTTCTTGTTGATCGTGATGACGGGCTTTGTTGCAGGTTGCCACACGACTTCTACGCAGAGTCATAGCTACGAATACGAGATTCTCTCGGATCCAGAAGGGGCGACGATCTGGACCGACGAGGAGGAGCGGGAGAAATTGGGAGTGACCCCGCTGGCCTCGGAGATTCACTATGAGACGAAGCTGACGAATCGTTCTACGGCGGCGTGGGCGTCGACCATCGCGCTGGGAGCGGCGGCCCAGATTGGGGTCATAGTGGGTGCGGTATTTTTTCTGGAGGAGGTATATCCGGTGGCCGGCGCTTTATCATTGCTCGGTGGAATTGGTGCCGGCCTCGGTGGTTGGGCACTGTTTAATCGCTCCAGCCCGGAGACCCACGTTCGTCCTCTTGGCGCCGATCAGTGGACGTCGTTGAGCGTGCGAGATGAGTCGGCCTATTTGAGCACTCTACTGCCGAGAACCCTGGTTTTGGAGGCAGACGGGTTTCCCGAGAGGGAGGCCCCAGGACCTGCTCGGGAGCAAATCTCAATGACCGATATGGCACTCGACCCGTCGATGGCGGTTGCCGAGAGAAGCCAGCCCCGACAGACGCACCAGCCGGCTCCCACCCAGGGCCAATCTCAACCCGACTTTCAACCCGAATCCCAACCGCGGGCTCCCGTGGGTCCCATGGCGGATCACGTCATTGGAGCGCCGCAACCGAACGCCTATGCGTTGGTAGTGGGGATCGAGAATTATAGGAGTATCACTCCCACCCCCGGGGCCCGAGATGACGCCGAGCGTTTCGCCCGGATGCTGGAGGACAGTCTCAACGTGCCGGAGAGAAATATTCATCTTTTGACCGACGAGAACGCCACCCGAGGTGATATTCTGGCGAGGATCGACTGGCTGAAGAATAACGTCTCTTCTGACGCGCGAATCTACTTCTTTTTCAGCGGACACGGCTCGCCGGATGTCCAGAGCGGGGAGTCCTATATCTTGCCCTATGAGAGTCAGCCGGAGACGTTGGGCTTTACGGGCCTGAAGATGGAGGAAGTGTTGCAGGGGTTGGAGCAGACTCAGGCTCGAGACATTCTGGCTTTTGTGGACTCCTGTTTCTCGGGATCCGGGGACCGCTCCAGTCTGCCCGAAGGGACCCGTCCCCTGGTTCCGGTGGAGCCGGTTCAAAGCAAGCCCCGGGTGGCGCTCTTTGCGTCGTCTGCGGCCAACGAAATTTCCGGGAATGCACCCAATTCCGCTGAGGGTCTTTTTACCAGGCACTTGCTGAACGCCATCGGACAGGGACGAGCCGATATCGACGGCGACGGTCAAATTAGCCTCGCCGAGCTCGAGCAATATGTGGGCCCTCGGGTCGCTCGGGACGCTCGCCAGGTCTCGCGGGAGCAAAACCCGATGCTGTCGGTCTCCGACGAGCTTGGGGCCGCGGAGAATATCATCTTGATCTGGGGTTTGCCTCGAGATTGAGGTGTTAAAACGCAGCGGGATTAAAACGCGGCGGCTAGCTCGTCTTCTTTTTCCTTCTTCGGTTCTTCACGGTCGCGCCGGGTATTGTGCGGGATAAACGGAGGAAGAGGGACCTCCAGAATCTCACAGATCGCCCGGAGCATCTCGACCTCGGAGACGACGATGACGTCGTCGGCCATCACACAATGAGCGCAGGCCTGGATAAAGGCTTTTCGGATCGCCGGTGACGACAAAGAGAGTCGCTCTAAGGAGCCTGCGATGAGCTCGAAATCCCAGCGGTCGCGCTCTCGAAAGGAGAGCTTTTTTCGGACGCGGGGGGGAAATTGTTTGAGTCCCACCTCAAAACTTCTCTTGACCACATTGAGGTCGTCGGAGCTGGCGTAGGCCAGGGCGGAGAGGACGTTTTCCAGATCCCTGCTCACTCCCGAAAAAGAATTATATTGGGCTACCCGCGTTCGGTCTTCGCCGAAGGTGACCTCCAGGTGGTGGAGGACGACCCGCTCCAGCACAAATTCTCGAAAGCTGACTTCGTCGTCGAGGCGGATGAGGCGGTCGCAGATGGCGGAAAATTCCTCAAATTGTTCCGGGGTCATCTGTCGCAGAACGGGGATGAGCAGATCCATCAAGGGGAGGCGAAGCTCTTCGTCGAGGTTGCGCATCGAAGGCCACAACTGCTGGGCCTGCTGGGCGACGGAGGAGGCAGCGTCTTGTTGGATGATCTGGGCCTGCTGGCGGCGCATCTCTTTGTCGTCGTTGTCGATGAGCAGCAGGTACGCAATGGCCACGGCACCGGCAAGGCTGCTTCGGGCCTCTTTGAGGGGCTCGGGAATGATCGCGAGGAGGGTAGCGCAATAGACGAGTTGTTCGGGCGAGGTCTGACCGATGGCGTTGATGATATCGTCGGCGTTCAGCGCTCCGTCGAGGGCGGTCCCTTCGAGCCCTCCAGGCCCCCCGGAGCTTTGCGAGCCCACCTCGGAGGGGGCGAGTTCGGAGCGGTCGACATCGGCGTCGAGGACCAGAAATCCGAGGTCCGGGTTGAATTCGGGGTCGACAGCAAGAAGGCGCTCCTCGACGGGGGGATGGGTGAACCAGGAGGAGGAAGCTTCTCCGAAGCACATATGACTGACCAATTCGGCTTTGGAGCCCTGCAGCTGAGAGCCGTGACGAAAGCCGCCGACCTTTTTGAGGGCTCCTGCCAGCCCGGCGGGGTTGCGGGTGAATTGAATGGCCGCGGCATCGGCCAGATATTCCCGCTGGCGAGCGATGCCGGCTTTGATGAGTCGACTGCCGATGAGTCCCCCGGAGCCGAGGATGATCAGGGCAACTCCGGGGATAGCCAGAAAAAAGCCGGCCATATTCACCTGACCGGTGGCCCGGGAAGTATCTGCGGACCAGTGATCGGGCAGTATAGATTGGCAGAGAATCATTCCGGCCATGGAGACGCTGAGGATTCCATGGAGGAGGCCGATCAATCGGATGTTGAGCTTCATATCCCCATGGAGAATATGACTGAATTCGTGGGCGACAACCCCCTGCAATTCATCGCGGGTGAGTTGCCTCAGCGCCCCACGGGTGACGGCGATGGCGGCGTCATTGACGGTATATCCGGCGGCAAACGCGTTGATGCCGGGCTGATCTTCGAGCACGTAGGTTTGAGGTACGGGTACTCCCGAGGCCAGGGACATCTCTTCGACCACATTTACAAACCGACGAATCTGTGGATCGTCGGAGGAGTTGTTGACGTTGATGGCGCCCAGGGCTTCGGCCACCGCCGGGCCGCCCTCGCTCAGGGATTGAGTTTTTAAGAATGACCCCATTCCGATGACGACCGTCGTCCCGACAATCGCTGCGACCAGTATCTCGGGATGAAACTCAACACTGACGTCCTCGTAGAAGAGAGGCCCAAGGAGAACGAAATCCTCGATGCCAGCCATCAAAGCAATGGTGTCGACGAAGAGCATTAAAACCAAATAGCTACTGGCGGTTAAGAATAAAAATACCACTGAGAATAGAGCGAGTAGACGACCCGTGTTGCGGCGGGCCAACTCTTGACGTTCAA
>SKNI01000174.1 GCA_007120615.1 Myxococcales bacterium
AGGCCCGCCGCGCGTATAACGCGGCAGTGCCCAGAGCTCTCGGGGAGGCCGAGCAGGTCGTGCAGCGTGCCGAAGGGTACGAGCTGCAGCGGGTCAACCGGGCTCAGGGACAGGTCGCCCGGTTTAGCAATATCTACGACGAATATCTGGCGGCTCCCGAGATCACCAGACAGCGCATCTATCTGGAGACCCTGGGGGATGTACTCTCTCAGGTCGAAAATAAGGTCATCATCGATGAAAACGCCGAGAATATGATTCCCCTGCTTACCGGCGGAGGAATGGGGGCGGGAATCGGTGCCGGTGCTGCTACGCAAAGAGGAGGTCAGTGATGGGTTGGAAAGGAATTGTCGCAATCTCGGCAACGCTCACCATTATCATCACCCTGGCCGCCTCGATGGTCATCATCGACGAGAATGAACAGGCTGTGATCACCCAGTTCGGTGCCCCCATGGGAGAGCCCATCACCTCGCCTGGACTGTATTGGAAGACGCCATTTATTCAGCGGGTTCATCGCTTCGAAAATCGCTATCTGGAGTGGAGTGGGGCCAGGAATCAGATCCCTACTCGTGACGAGCGGTTCATCTGGGTGGACACCTTTGCCCGGTGGCGAATTGTCGATCCCCTTCGATTCTATCAGCGAGTTCTCGATGAACAGGGAGCGCAGTCCAGGCTCGATGATATCATCGACGGGGCAACCCGGGATGTGGTGGCAAGCCACGACTTGATCGAAGTGGTGCGGTCCACCAATCGAGAAGCCGCAGCGGATGTGCGGTCCGAAGAATTAGAAGACGGAATCGATGTCCCGGAGCTCGATATCGAAGAAGATCCGGTTCACACCGGTCTGGTTCACGTCGATCGAGGTCGAGGAGATCTGATGAAAGAGATCCTGGTGCAGTCGGCAGCGCGGGCAGAAGATCTGGGGATCGAGGTCCTCGATGTTCGGTTTAAGCATATTCATTATAACGACGATGTTCAGCAGGAGGTCTTTGCTCGGATGATCGCCGAACGCCAGCGGATCGCGCAGAAATATCGATCCGAGGGCGAAGGGGAAGCGGCCAAGATTCAGGGTGAAAAAGAGCGCGAATTGCAGCGCCTGGAATCCGATGCCTATCGTCGGGCTGAGGAGATCCGTGGTCGGGCAGACGCAAGCGCGGCGGCGATTTATGCCGAGGCCTTTGATGTGGACCCCGAGTTCTACCGGTTCATGCGGACCATGGAGACCTACGGTGATGTGATGGATGCCAATACCACGCTGATTCTGACAACGGAGAGCGACTTCTTTCAATATTTGAAAGACGCCGGAAACTGACGGCCCGAGTGGTTTTACGTGAAAGAACTCCCCATTGATTCGATTCTCCCGGAGGTGGTCGCCCACCTTCGGGAGAATTCCGGTCTCGTCATCGAGGCGCCGCCGGGAGCCGGAAAGAGTACGCGGGTGCCCCCGGCGATTCTAGACTCCGGGATCGCCGGGGACTCCATGATCGTAATGCTCGAGCCCAGGCGGGTGGCCGCGCGAGCGACGGCCCGGCGAATCGCTCAAGAGCGGGGAGTGCAGCTCGGAAAAGAGGTGGGCTATCAGGTTCGCTTCGACCGAAGAATCAGTGGGGAGACTCGTCTGGCGGTGATCACCGAAGGCATTTTGACGAGGCGTCTTCAGAGCGATCCCTTTCTGGAGGGCGTGGGCGTTGTGATCCTCGATGAATTTCACGAGCGCAGCATCCACACCGACCTGGCGATCGCTTTCTTAAAGGAAGTTCAGCAGGTGCGAGAGGACCTCAAGGTGGTCGTCATGTCGGCGACGCTGGAGGCAAAACCCATCGCCGAATATCTGGGGGTTCCATCGGTCAAAAGCGAAGGGCGCACCTTTGATGTGACCGTCGATTATCTCGATAAGCCGCCGCAAGACCGCATCGAATATGAAGCGTCACGGGCGGTCCGAAGGTTTGTGGACAGTGACGATGATGACGGCGGTGATATCCTGATTTTTATGCCCGGTCGCGGCGAGATTCACGGCTGTCTGGAGGCGCTGGAATCCTGGGCCGAGGGTCGAGACATGGAACTCTTGCCGCTCTACTCGGCCCTTCCGGCAAATCAACAAGATCGAGCCCTGGCCAGCGGCGGACCGAGAAAGGTGATCGCCGCGACCAATATCGCGGAGACATCACTGACCATCGAAGGCGTGACGTTGGTGATCGATTCGGGCAAAGTCCGCCAGATGCGCATGTCGCCGGCGAGCGGGCTTGATAATCTGGAGCTTGCCCATATCAGTATGGCTTCGGCAAAGCAGCGGGCCGGGCGTGCTGGTCGAGTTCGCGAAGGCCGCGCGATTCGGCTGTGGACGAAGGCTTTCGAACACCGTGTCGCTGACTACGATGAACCGGAGATTCGGCGAATCGATCTGGCTCCCGTGCTTCTGGAAGTGCTCGCCTGGAGCGGAGCGGACCCCGGTGAATTCGACTGGTTCGATCCTCCGCCGGCTCACGCCGTGGAGCATGGACTCAAATTGCTCGAAGATCTGGGCGCTGTGGAGGTCGGCCAATTTCAGCTGACGGACCGGGGAAAAGGACTGCTAGACCTTCCGGTTCATCCCCGGCTGGGGCGAATGCTTCTGGAGGGCGAGAAACGCAGCGTGGCAGAGCGAGCAGCCACGATGGCGGCGATTGTATCGGAGCGAGATTTCGTTCATTCCGTCGACGGTGATGCGCCGGGAGGACGATCGGATCTCTTGGTGCGGGCCGAGTTGCTCGATGAGGTCGCATCCGGTCGAACCGGCCGGGCTCGAGGGCTTGGTTTTCGGGTAAACGTCGGTAGGGCCAGAAGAGTTCAGAAGACCAGTGAGCAGCTCAAGAAAATGGTGACAAAGGCGTTGGGCGGAACTGAGGAGGACGCGCTGCGAGCGCTTCTTCTCGGCTACCCGGATCGAATCGCTATGCGCCGCGAAGAGGGCGAAAATCGGTTCGTGATGGTCGGCGGAGAGCCCATGACGCTCGCACGGGAGAGCATCGTACGGGATGCACGGCTTATTGTGGCTCCTGTGGTCGCCGGGCAGACCCGGGACTGGAGGAATGTCGGCGGGGTCGATGCGCGCAGTCTGATTCGTCTGGCCAGCCGGGTAGAGGAAAAATGGCTGGAAGAGGAGTTCCCCCATCGGTTTCGCGATGAAGTTGAAGTGGATTTCGATGGAGACCGCGAGCGAGTCATGGCCCGGCAGTTTCGATATTTCGACAATCTGGTATTGAGCGAGCAGATCGTCTCCACCGACCAAGTGGCGGACTCGCAGAAGGTCGCGGAATTACTCGCCAGACACGCACTGGAAGATGTTCCGCGGGCGTTTGGGTTGGACCAAGATGATCACCAATTTCTGCTTCGCTGGGAGTGCGCGAGGGAGTGGTTTCCGGAGGCTGAATTCCCCCGGTTGATGGTCGATGAGCAGAAGGGACTCGACTCCCAGAAGATCTGGAAACAACTTCTCTGGGGCCACCGATCGTTCGGGGATCTGCGACGGTTATCCCTGCCGTCGCTTCTGGGAGCTTATCTGAATTCAGAGCAGCGGCGACTGCTCTCCGAGGAGGTTCCACCGCGCTTAAAAGTACCCTCCGGGAGTCGCATTCGCTTAGAATATTCGATCGGCGGCGCTCCTGTTCTGGCGGTTCGGATCCAGGAGGTTTTCGGGTGGTCCCAGACCCCGAGGGTGGCCAGAGGATCGGTGGCGGTTGTGATGCATCTCTTAGCGCCCAATTATCGCCCGGCTCAAATCACAGATGATCTGGGCGGGTTCTGGGAGCGCACGTATCCGGAGGTTCGAAAAGAATTGCGAGCCCGCTACTCCAAGCATCCCTGGCCCGAAGATCCGGTTCGGGCCAGGGCGGTTTATAAATAGACCTATTCCACAATTTCTACGGGACCGTGATCGTCGCAGTGGTCGCCGTGAGGATGATGGAGGTGGCCGTCGACGATATAGTCGACGTGATCGCCGTGGGGCACCGCTTCGTGTCCGCAGCCAGGCCCGTGGACGTGGTCGGGATCGTGGTGATCGCAGGCGTGATCCGGGGTGCAGCGGTCCGGGTTCTTGTCGCTCACCGCGATTTTATGCTCTTTTACTCCGTCCTCGGTCTGATGATGGAGGTGGCCGTCGTGAAGATAATCGATGTGACCGTTGTGTTTGATGGCGGTATGTCCGCAGTCGGGACCGTGCTCGTGATCGTGGTTTTTATGATCTGACATACTTCGTCCTCGTAGGGAGGGAAAGGTGGGAAAGCTAGAAATAGCGCCGAGATCTAATATAACAACGATGAACGAGAGAACAAGTTATCGTGCCCCAACTTCCTCAAAACCCATCACGCGACGACCTCTCAGACACTTCGACCATCTACAATCGATATCGCCCATCGTCTTTTCACGCTCCAACTTCCTAAAAAACAGCGTCCGGCGACTTTTTAAATCGTCCAACCACTTCAAATGGGAGAGTGCAAGTTACCATCGCCGAGGAGAAGGGTGACCCCCGCGAATTCCATTGGCGCTGATGAGACGTGTCTCTTCTGAGCTGCGGACCGGGCCCCTCCGACCTCGCTTGCGCTCGGCCACCTCCCCGTCGGCCTGAACTACGGCCGGCGGAGAGGATGATCGTCGGTTCTCTGTATCGCGTCTGGTTATTGGGTCGGCAAATCGAGGTGCCTCAACAAGCCCGCGTCAACCCTCTCCGGCGCCCTGCTTTAAAAGGGCGCAGGGGAGGTGGCCGAGCGCCAGCGAGGTCGGAGTTAGCTATAAGAAAGCCTCCAAGAGGATACAGACCGTGATCGGTTTGCATCCTCCAGGAGGCTTTGATCAAATGAAGCCTCCAAGTCGTTAAAAAAGACCGATAAGTCAATTTGCTGAACGTACAAGGAGGCTTCAATGTCCAAGGGTAAGTATAGCGCGCAAAATTTCCAAGCATGGTTTTCAAAAAAGTCCGATAACGGCTTCTCCGGCCAGGAGTTGGTCGTCGGGATCGATGTCTCCAAGATCGCGTTTTATGCCGCGGTAATGTCGGGGGGATGGAGAGACTTTGATGTGCTCTATTTTGAGCGCGATGATATCCCGGCCTTCATCGCCAGACTCTCGGAGTTGGACTTTGCCGGTGTCACGTTAGTGCTTGAGCCCACCGGCACCTACGGCGACGCCTTGCTCGATCAGGCACGGGAGGCCGGCTTCAAGCTCATTCGAGTCAGCGGAAGTGATACTCATAAGGCAAAAGCTCTCTTCGATGGCGTGCCCAGTATGCATGATGGTAAGGCGGCGTATACACTGGCCCGACTTTATCTGTGCGGCGTGGGTAATCAGTGGAAGCTCCGATGCGACGCCGACCGCGATCTTCGAGCTCTCGATGATCAGGCCGCCCACCTGCAGAAGATGGAGGGTCAATTGGTCAATCCGCTTGAGGCTCATCTGGCCCGTCACTGGCCGGAGGTGACCGATTATCTCGATCTAAAGAGCGCTACATTATTGGAGCTGTTAAAGACCTACGGCTCGCCGCAAGAAGTGGCGGCCCACAAAAAGAAAGCCCGGGCGCTGATGAAAAAGGTAGGAGGCCACTTTTTATGCCCTGACAAGATCGAGGCTGTGTTGCGATCGGCCGAGTCCACCATCGGCGTTTCACCGACCGTCTTCCAGATCGAGCTCTTACAATATTATGCGACCATGCTTCGAACACATATGAGGCGGTCAGCCGTGCTGAATCGACGCATCGAAGAGCTCTCACGACAAGATGAGCGACTCAAGAATCTGGCCGACTGGGCGGGAAAGCGCACCGCCCTGGCGATGGTCGCCCGGGTCGGTGATTTTACAGCCTATGAAGCTCCCCAGGGATTGGAGAATGGATTCGGCCTAACCCTGTGTGAACACACCACCGGTCAGACCCACCAGGATCGATCGGGCGACCATCTCGGACTGCTCTATATGATGGTCCTTCGCATGATCAGCCCGGTCACATCCATCTATTGTCCCATCGCCACGGCCTGGTATGCCGAGCGCCTGGAGCGAAACGGCGGCATCAAAAAGAAAGCCCTCGTCGCCCTGATGCGAAAAGTGGTGCGCGCCTTATTCTGGGTAGCTCGTGGTGCCACCTATGATCCCGAGAAGCTCTTCGATACCCGACGACTGCGACGACTCGGACACCTGATATGATCGCCACAATGAACCCCGTTTTCATCTCCATATCCCGGATCAAGGCGCTCATCTCGTTCGCATCCCGGAGTAGATACCCGATATGGCTAAATCAGAGCTGCCCACCGGCATGACTCTCAACAACAGGCTCGGTAGATCCCGGTGATTGCGAAGTCGAACTCGTTCCCTCCCCAACGGGAAAGGCATTGCCACATGGAAAACCCGAACTTTGCGCATTTCGCAAAAGACAGGTTTTCTGTGTCTACAGAACTCCATTAAGAAACAGAAAAGGAGGCTTGATGTTGAGACAACAGGGGACCCGACTACAAATAGAAGCGCCACAACCAACCCACTATCTGTCCCCCAAAACGCCGAATAAGCCCAGGTGCTCGAGCCTGCGATGGTCGATTTTTGATAGGTCTCCGGGCCGACTGAGGTCGGGGCGGGGTGAAACTCAGCGGACAGCGCCTCGTTTCACACCGGGCGGCCCTGGTCCTATTCCGTCTCGCATTCTTCCGGAGAGTTGCGGGTGTCATCGACAAGACCTTGAAGGTCATTCACGGAGATGCCCTCCTCGTTGAAGTGCACGCCGTTGGTGAAGTCTCCGTCGATCAGGGGTCGAAAGAGAGCGAGGGAGAGGGCGATATCCACAACGTCGCTAACCTCAGAAGGTGGATCAAAAAAGACGACGACATCTTCGCCCTTTGTGATGGAGAGTTGTGGGGCCTGGAAGACATTTTCGTCTCCCGGGACGGGGCCGCCGGAAATTCTGGCGAGGATTGTGTCGTCGATCGAGGTGTCCCAGTCATTGAGGACCTCTAATTCCAGGAAGATGCCCGACTGTTGCGAATCGGTGTAGATGCGTTCGACGTTGAAATGGGCGGCGTGCTCGTAGGCAAGTATCACTTCGCAGAATTCGACTTCATCGTATAACGGTGGATGGCCGGTAATTTCATCGTATTCAGTTATTGCTTCGCCATCAGGCCCCTGGTCGGGGTCGGAGGACGGATCGATCGGAAATCCCTCGTTGAAATAGGCTTCGTGTTCCGGGGGCATCTGTGGGTCCGGTCCGCATACAGCGAATTCATCGAACTCAAAGAGATGTGCAAAGTCGAGGGGGCAATCGAAGCCGGTCTCGGTGATCGGGGAGTGGTAGACGCAATATTGGATCTCGTCGACCTCGATGATTTCGTGCTGGCAGTTAATCGCTGTGGAATCTTCGGGTTGGCAGCCAATAAGAGAGAATATGGCGATGGATGAGATTGCTAAGTTTTTGAAGTTATTCATTTTGTTGTCCTTTGTGTTCGATATCTCCGGGAGCCCAGAGAATTGATAGATCGATTGATTGTGCCTCGGGATCTCCCTTAGCGTTTTCGTCGAATTCTTTGAGCGTCTCCCAGATCACCTCTTCATATAGTTGTTTGAGTCGGGGCAGGTCTTGAGGGCGTATTCTCAAATTGAGGGTTCTTGCAAAAGCGTCTTTTTCGTCGAAGAAGAATCGTCCCATTACGGCGTTGACGACGTTTCCCAGGAGGTTGTTGAGTCCATCGATCCTGGCGAGCCAGTTGTCCTGATAGAGTCGAAACTCGCCGCGGGGGACTTCATAGGTGACGGTTCGGCCCTCGATACGGTGGACTCGTTCTTGTTCTACCAGGCGGCCGAGGGCGTCCTGGATATCGGCTTCCTCATAGTCGGAGAGGGTCTGGATGATGCGGCCCTGAGTCATGGCGCCGGCCCAGAGCATATATTCGATGCGACGAGTGAGGCCGTGCTCTCGCTCGGGTCGAA
>SKNI01000654.1 GCA_007120615.1 Myxococcales bacterium
CGTCAGGCCCTGGCTTATCCCCAGAAAGACGTTGGCAAAGATGATCCAACCCCAACTCGGGGCCCACATTAAAAGAAAGGGCACCGGAAGCGCAAAGAGCCAGCCTCCAATCAGCACCGACTTTCGCCCGAAGGTATCACCGAGGCGCCCGGCGAAATAATTGGTCAGCGCTTTGACGATCCCGAAGACCGCGATGAACGACAAGATGGCGGTCCGCGCCACCATCTCGAACTCCTCCTCCGCGATCGCCGGCAGGATGCTGCGCTCCATCCCGATCATGGCCCCCACAAAGGCGTTGACCAATATAAGGAGGCTAAATTGGGCCATATTCTCGCGAATTCCCAGACGGATCGGACGAGTTGCTTTCATATCCTTATCTCTCTTGTTCTTTCGGTTAGATACCAATACTCAATAGAATGCTTGAATAACAAGCGGCAAGATCGATGCCACAGCTTTAAATAACCGGAAGAAAACGGAGAAACGTTATGGATAAAGGGTGACACTGAAAAATGATAGAAACGAATAAAGCGATCAAACGTTTCAGGTTGTTGCACGCGTGAACAACACCACGAAACGCCTGGGCGGTTGGTATACTTGAGCGGTCAACTTGGTCGGCTCTCGGCGTCGGCGCACTGAAAAGTAAACGGTTTGCCTACCACCTGGCGCCCACCCAAAGTTCCCCCTTAAACTTGGCCTTTCTCTGTGTCTTGGCCCCTTGGCCTCTTGGCGATGGCCCTTGCTCTTCTCCTTTCCTCGCTCCTCTCCCCCCCTCGCCTCACCGATGCTCCGGATTCTCGTGTCCCCTGTGACAACCGGCGTCCCACACCGATCGCTGGTTTCCGTGGGCCGGAATCCCCCCGGCGTCTTTGATCATCCGGGCCATATGCATCAGATTCCAGGTCATAAAGGTGGTATTTCGCTGGGTAAACTCGTTTTCGGGTCCCCCGGAGTTCTCGTCGAGATAGGAGGGGCCCGGGCCGGCCTCTCCCACCCAGCCGGCGTCGGATTGCGGCGGGATCACAAAGCCCAGATGCTGCAGGGCGTATAAGATGCTGGTGGCGCAGTGTTTTACGCCGTCCTCATTTCCCGTCACCACACATCCGCCGACCCGACCGTAATAGGCGTATTGACCCTCATCGTTGAGCTCGGCGGACATCGCATAGAGCCTCTCAATGAGGGTGGAGCAGACCGATGACCTCTCCCCGAGCCAGATAGGGGTGCCCACCACCACGATATGCGCGGCCTCCACTTTCTCAAAGATTTCGGGCCACTGATCGCTCTCCCAGCCGTGCTCCGTCATATCCGGATAGACCCCGGAGGCGACGTCGTGATCGATGAGTCGAATCAACTCTACATCAACGTTATTTTTCTCGAGGATCGCCTTTGAGACCCGCATCAGACCTTCGGTATGAGAGCGTTCTGGCGAACGCTTCAAGGTGCAGTTGAAGAAGACCGCTCTTAGAGCGGAGAAGTCCCAGGGGTGCTCCGCGCAGAGTTTTTCCTGTCGTTCGGTCAGCATCGGGCCGGCTCCTTAACATATGGGAAGAAGAGATGTTGAAGTCTTCTGATAAGAAGCACGAAGTGGAAGATTTCCAATGCCCTTCGGAGCGTGGAGGTCCCCGTCCTGATTCACTTCTTAGTATGTAAGGTCGGCACGCTGTGGGTTCGCGTCGGCCTGATCCCCCAGGCAAGCCTGGGGGTTGGGCGGGAGTTGGGCTACGCAGGTGGCAAACCACCGCTCCGCCACGAGAGCGGCGGCGGCTGCGGCGCCAGGCGTTGGTAGATCAATATAATACTTCCAACTACGATGCCTTTGGCGCCGAGGACATCCATGTCCTCGGCTAACAAAAAAAGCGCTTTTTCTTTGAGGCGGACGAGGACGTCCGCGCTCCGAGGGCATTTGATACAGCTCGAGATTCGCCGACATTGAGACGAGCCAGACTTTTTGCCATACTCCAGAAGTATTGAATCACTATTTGAATTGTGGAGCCCTTGAATGGATCGACCGCGCGGGATCGTCTCACCATGGCCGCTTATTGTTGTGGTCCTAGCGGTATTCTTCATCGGTTGCATCGAAGAAGGGGAGATCGACAATCAGTCGAATTCCCAGGAGCCGACGGAGCCTGTCGAGCCGCGTTTTGAGGCTCATTTTACGGAGCCCGCCCCGGGGCAGCCGGATGACACCATCAGCGCTCTGATCATCGAATATCTGGAGGACGCGCCTGAAGGGTCTACGGTCCGGGCTGCGCTCTATACGATCAGCCTGGAGTCGGTGGCGCAGGCCTTTATCGACGCTCGCCAAAGGGGCGTGGACGTGGAAATGGTGTTGGGAAATACCAACCGCACGGCGTCCGGTGCGGACTGGACGGCGGTAGCTCTACTTCGAGAAGAGCTCGGCGATTCTCTGACCATCTGCAGCGACGGCGAGAGCAGCGGCGGCTGCATTGGCGACAATATCCACCACAATAAATTTGTGACGTTCTCCGAACTCGGGGACCACGCGAACCATGTAGTGCTCCAGAGTTCTGGAAACCTCACCGACTTTCAGCAGACCCAATACGACAACGTACTGGTCGTCTATGACGATAAGCCCCTCTACGACGCCTACCACTCCTATTGGGACGATCTGCGTCGTCAGCAGGCCGACCCCTCCTATGATCGCACCGAGTCCGGGGCCTCCCCGACCACCGCCTATTTCTCACCCTATACGCTGGGCGATCCGATCCACGAGGAGCTCACACGGGTGAACTGCGCGCAGGGCGGAGAGGTCTATCTGGCGATGGCCTTTTTCACCAATGCTCGCTATCAAATCGCCGAGCGGTTGGCCGAGTTGGATCAGGAGGGCTGTGAGGTCCACGTGCTTTTGCGGGCCAGTGAGATCGCCTCCCCGGGAAGTGGAATCATCAATAATATCCGACAGGGAGATATCGACTTCGGGTATTTTCCCTCCGCCGAAGAGATCCAGATGCACTCCAAATATCTGGTCTATCGGGCGGGCCTGGACCAGGAGGAAGATCCCGCTTTTGTGGTCTGGACCGGCTCCCATAATTACACGCGGGCTGCCCTTCTGAACAACGACGAGGTACTCCTTCGTATAGAAGATGAGGACCTCTTTGAACGATATCGAGACAACTGGGTCTGGATGCGAGAGCGAGCGGAGACGCGTCATCCCTGAACTATCGACGAATCTACTCAGACCGCTGGGCCCCACAGCACTGTCGCCCTTTGCCACAAGCCCGGAAGAGGGTCTGGAGACCATCTTCGGGTTCTCCTCCTTTCGAAAAGGGCAGCGCTCAGTTGTGGAGCATCTCGCCACCGGCCGTGACGCCCTGGTGGTCATGCCCACGGGCTCCGGAAAGAGTCTCTGCTATCAACTGGCCGGAGCCCTGACCCAGGGGCTGACACTTGTGGTTTCGCCGTTGATCGCCCTGATGAAAGACCAGGTCGACGGACTCCGAAACACGGGTCTTCCGGTGACCGCCATTCACTCGGCCATACCGCGGGCCGAGCAGCGAGAGCGCATCGAAGGGATGTATCTCGGAGACTATAAAGTGGTCTACGTCGCCCCGGAGCGCTTTCAGAGTAGGATCTTTTGCGAAGCTCTCGAAGACGTGGAGATCGGCCTATTGGTCGTCGACGAGGCCCATTGCATCAGCCAATGGGGACACGACTTTCGCCCCGCCTACCGCAGACTGGCCGCCGCAAAGGAGCGCTTCGGAGATCCGCAGACCGTGGCGTTGACGGCGACGGCCACCGAGGCCGTTCGACGCGATATTCGAGAACAACTGGGGATCGAGCAAGAAGACGAAATCGTCGCCGGCCTGGAGCGACCAAACCTGTCCTTCGATGTTTTTCACGCCGGCAAAAATGACGACAAGATTCGGCGAATGAAGAAGCTCATCGACCGCTACGATGGGGAGTCGATCATCGTCTACTGCGCGACCCGAAAGCAGGTCATCTCGGTGCAAAAAAAGCTCGAAAAGGCCAGCGTCAATGCCGGAACCTACCACGGGGGAATGGCCTCCGGCGCGCGCCGGGAGATTCAGGAGCGATGGATGACCTCCGAACTCCCCGTGCTGGTGGCGACCAATGCCTTCGGGATGGGGGTAGACAAGCCCGACGTGCGAGGGGTG
Source organism: Myxococcales bacterium (assembly GCA_007120615.1). Classification (GTDB taxonomy): domain Bacteria; phylum Myxococcota_A; class Bradymonadia; order Bradymonadales; family Bradymonadaceae; genus SKNI01. The sequence continues at coordinate 4,134 of SKNI01000654.1, forward strand.
ATTCACTTCAATATCCCGGGCAGCGTGGAAGCCTATTACCAGGAGGCCGGTCGGGCCGGTCGCGACGGCGGGCCTGCCCATTGCCTGCTCCTCTTTAATCGCTCCGATCTGCGAGTGCATCACTGGTTTGCGGAGAATACCTTCCCCCTTCGCATGCAGGTCATCCGGATCTGGCTCCATCTATGTTCTCTGGGACCGGGAGAGCATAAAATCACCCCCGCAGGGCTCGCAAAAGCTGCCCGAGGACCGGGGCAGAAATTACCCGCCCAGATGGCACAGGCTTCCCTGGACCATCTGTCCCGCGGCGGACATATTCGCTACGGCGGCGGCACTGTTGAAGTGCTCCACGAGGTGGGCCCGCTGGACCTCAACATCGACTTCGACCGCTTCGGAGAGCGCCGAATCACCGCCAAGAGACAACTGGGCCAGATCACAGATTATACCAGGACCCAGCGCTGCTATCAGGCCACGCTTCTGGCCCACTTTGACGATAGCTTGAGCGGTGGCCATCGCTGCGGTTGTTGTGGACACTGCACAGATTCAATCACTGAATCCGCTGCAGACCGTCGATGAAGGGAAGAACCAGGATCACCTCATCGTCAGTCTCTTCATCATCGAGATCGAGCCGGGACGTCGGTTGATTGGACCGAGAGGAGTTAGAATCGCCTCGGAGTTGAGCGGACCAATCGCCAAGCTCCATCATTTCAGCCTCAAACGTTCCGTCGCACCGGCTCAGAAGCGCGCGCCGGCTCTCGGGAAAGACCAGATCTTGGCAGCCGTCGCCGTCGAGATCGATGATCGAGATGTCCTCATCGTCGGGAATGCACACCCGTTGGGTTTCTCGGTCCAGAGCGGCTTCGATACTATCGAGATCTCCCTGACTATCGCCGCCGCCCATGCTCAAATGGTTGGTCTTGCCGCAGAGCGCGGTGCTCTCGTCATCGGAGCTCAGACGGGCTTCCAGAATCTGGGAATGACCGAGCCCCATAAAGTCTCCAAAGAAGTGGCGGGCTTCTCCTCGTAAAAGAGGTGGCGGCTCGTCTCCCTGGGCCAACCCGAGATCTTCGGGATCGTATAGGGGATTGGAGGCCGAGAGGTCTTCGTCCTCAGCCAGAGGATTGTCAACGCTCAGCAGCGGGGCGTCGCCGAGGCTTTCAAAAAAGATCTCAGTGGTGCTCGGTTCATCCACTCTGAGCCCCAGATTATGGAGCTTCAGCGTATTCATACCGATGTCGGAGATCTCGGCGATGGCCAACTCGCCGCTGTCCATGACCAGCAGCAGATGCGCTGGTGATGCAGCGCTCTTAGAGAGGTCTGCTCCGGCCTTGAATTTGACGACCTTTTGGGAGGTCAATTCGGTGTCCGAGAAGTCCAATTCCAGCTCTCGTTGATCATTGATTCGAGGTTCGCCGTCGATGATGGCGAGGTCCTCAATCGTGACTCCTGTGGCATCGCCGTCTTCGTTGACCACGAGGCTTAAAATGTGGGCTTCCACATCGGTTTCACCCGGTTCATCGTCTTCGTCGTCACTCGCTTTCGGAAGGGCGGTGATGACCAGTGGAGTCGCTTTGCCCCTGCAGCAGACCGTCGTGACCGGGATGAAAGGCCCCGTAGACGAGAGCCAGCCGATGATCGATTTTGGGTCGCCTGGTTGCAGCAATGAAGTCTCATCGCCTTCGGTGAGACCGCCCGAGAAATGAGCGGCGACCCACATTCCACCACCGCCGATGAGTTGCTCCGATCCGAGGAAGAGCCCGCCCACGTCGAGGCTATTGATGCCGTCGGAGTCCTCACCGGAACGGCTGGATTTTACCTTGATGTAGTCGTAGCCTTTTTTACCCCCCGTAAGTGAATGAGTGCTCTCTTCTGCCCAGCTATGGATCAACGTGCCCGACGCTACAGGTCTATCGTTGACGACTGTGATGGTGATCGTCGCATCTGCGTCGTGATCGACGGATAATTCCAGTCCAACGTCATGGGCGATCGCGAGTTGATCTGTGGAGTGGGTAAGTGCCAGGCGAAGATCGCTGTCATCGCGAGAGAACTCCCACTGGTCGTCGGAGAGACCGTTCATAAGAAGCTGCGGCGGGCTCATGTCCACCTGGTCGGAGCCAACGCCGGCGAGGGAAACGAGCAACGCTCGTCCCTGCGGGGTGTCCACCGAAAATGCGAGATCGAGAGTTCCGTCGCCGTCGAGGTCGGCCAGTTTGCAGACCGTGGAACCCTCGTCGGAGAGGTTGACGGAGAGACCGGCCGGGAGGGGAAGCACCTGAACCATCTGATCTGAGGAAGCGGTGGATGCCACGACGACCATCGCCATCTCATCCACTTCGAATACCGAAACCAGCCGTCCCTCGGGAACCTCATCGGCTCCCTGACGCAGGTCGGGATCTGCGAAACAGGTGCTCACCTGCCCGGCGAGTGCAGCGCTTCGGTCGGCATGCTGGAGTCCGTCAAACGCAACGTGCAACGGCTGAGAAAAGGGTTCGGCCTCCTCTTGAAGAATGACGTGATTCCAGAAGAGTTCACCGCTGCTCTCCCGGAGATTGATCAGCGAGATTCCCGGGAGATATCCGTTGGAGTCGGGATCTTCGATGAGCCTTGGCTGAAGAGTATCCTCCAACCAGGTCGTGTCGTCGTGAAGGGGAAGGGCGATATGAGATCTCTCGTCCTCCACGGTAAACTGACCGCCCTCTTCGACGAGCCTTATCGAGAGATGCTCCACTTCTCTGAGTTCGCCGTTGGTGGAGCTGATCAGGGAAGGATAGGCGATGATGAATCGCTCGTCTTCGCTTCCAAGGTCGAGGTCGGGAGTCGAGATCGTATCGGGAGCCACGATCTGAGTAAAATAAGGCCCGCCAATCTCGTCCTCCGTCAACAGCGCGACCTCGCCCTGGTTGAAACACCCCTCTTCTTCGCAGCGAAAGACGACCAGGCGTGTGGCCGCGGTGTCGTAATCGAGGACGATCAGATCGTCGATGCCATCGCCGTCGAGATCCTTGGTCCAGACCTGCTGGGGATCGGTGAGTCCCTCCAGGCGGGAAGCGCTGCGCTCGTCGAAGTGCAGATCTGAGATATCCCTTCGAACTCTCAAAAAGGTCGTGCCAAAATGGTATTTTTCTTCGGACTCGGGAAGAGTAATGCGAAGTCCAACTCGCTTTCTGATGCCGCTGCGCTCTTCTACGCTCGGAGTAAAAACAACCTCGAAGAGACCCTGGTCCCCGGATTCGATCACCTCATCTGCCGAGATGAACTCTTCGCCGGTGGAGTCTCTTAAAGAGATCTCGAAAAGAGCACCGTCTTCGATGAGGCGGTTGATGATTTCGCCGTCGGCGACCTGAAGATCGACCTTCACCGCTTCGGGAGCCTGGCCAAGCACGGTCCCGGGACTGATCGCGGTGAGTTCACCGTCGATTTCTTCCGGATAGTCTTCGGTCTCTTCTTCTTCTTCTTCGACACAGGACTCGGCATCGACGGCACAGGACTGGTCGCCGCATTGATAGGGCCGCTCCTGAGGGCAATCGGGATCGAGATGAAATCCGTCCCCCGGCCCGCAGGCGAAGGCCGAAGTCACACTGGCTAGCAATATCAGGGATAATTTATCTCGCATCATCTTAGTTTTTCTCCTCTCGACATCGGAGGGGAATAGAAACGCTTCAAGCGATCAGCGTCTCCTGCTTCCTCATTAGAGGGCCAGCTCATTCAGCAATGACAGCAGATTCAATATCAGTGAACAACCCGCCTTGCCGACGTTCCCCTGAAAC
>SKNI01000272.1 GCA_007120615.1 Myxococcales bacterium
CGCACATGGCAGCATCCCAAAAACAGCGGTATATCGTCCAGACCTTTTCCAATTACGAGAATAAGGCCAAGATCGCTTTAGAACAGCGAATCAAAGCGGAAAAGATCGAGGATGAATTCGAAGAGATCTACATCCCCACCGAGACGGTGGTTGAGGTTCGAAACGGAAAGCGCCGAGAACGAGAGAAGAAGTTTTATAACGGCTATATCTTCGTGAAGATGAACCTCTCCGATCGGGCGTGGCATGTGGTCAAGAATACGCCTAAGATCGTAGGGTTCGTGGGTGGAAGTGAGCGCAAACCCGCGCCGGTGCCCGAATCCGAGGTCAAGCAGATCTCCGATCGAATCGAGGAAGGAACTCTGACCGCCGAGCCGACCTACGCCTATCAAAAAGGCGACAAGATCCGGGTCGTGGAGGGCAACTTCAAAGACTTCACCGGTACCATCGAGGAAGTGCAGGAAGAAAAAGAAAAGCTCCGAGTCTATGTGGAGATTTTCGGGCGACCCACCTCGGTGGAGTTCGACTTCGATCAGGTGGAGATGGCCGAAGAATAATTCAGCGAAAAAAGAATGCCATCCGAAAAGCGTCGGATCCCTTGATCCGGCGCTTTTTTTATTGTAACCGAGGTTCCCGCGATGTGCGGGGATTGTATTTTACCAGCAGGAGTTGAGAGCGCGGCGCTTTTATTGTGAGAGCAAGGCAGACTCCAACGCTATACTGCACGTTCACCAGGAGTGAACGGAGAAGAGGAGAAAAATGGCTAAGAAGATCGTAGGACAAATTAAATTGCAGGTGCCGGCCGGCAAGGCGAATCCATCGCCTCCGGTAGGCCCGGCGCTGGGACAGCACGGCGTCAATATCATGGAGTTTTGCAAGTCGTTCAACGCCAAGACCCAAGATCAGCAGGGGATGTTGATTCCCGTGGTGATCACGGTCTATGGAGACCGATCGTTTGACTTCATCACCAAGACCCCGCCGGCTTCCACGCTGATCCTCAAAGAGTTGGGGATTCCCAAAGGAAGCGGCGTTCCGAATCGCGACAAAGTCGGAACTTTGACCTGGGAACAGTGCAAAAAGATCGCTGAGATCAAATTGCCGGACCTGACCACGGATGACATCGATAACGCCGCCCGAACGGTGGCCGGAACCTGTCGATCCATGGGCGTAAATGTCATTGGAGGTAACTGATGGGTAGACGAGGAAGAAAATACGAAGCGGCCAGTCAGAAGGTCGATCCGGTAGCCAGGTATCAGTTGGAGGAGGCAGTGTCTCTTATCAAAGAGATGTCCTACGCCAAATTCGACGAATCCGTAGACGCCGCGATTCGCCTCAACGTCAACCCTCGCCATGCCGACCAGATGGTTCGGGGGGCGGTATCTCTTCCCCACGGAACGGGAAAAGATACGACGGTCTTGGTATTTGCCAAGGGTGAGAAAGCCAGCGAAGCAGAAGCGGCGGGCGCCGACTTTGTGGGTTCCGATGAACTCTTTGATAAGATCAATGATGGTTGGTCGGACTGGGACGTCACCGTGGCGACCCCCGATTTGATGGGCCAGGTCGGTCGACTGGGCCGGGTGCTCGGTCCTCGCGGATTGATGCCGAGCCCGAAAGCGGGAACGGTAACCTTTGATGTGGGCAAGATCGTCAAAGAATTGAAGGCCGGTCGCCAGGAGTTTCGAGTCGACAAGGCGGGGATCATTCATATTCCCGTAGGGCGCTCCAGCTTTGATGAAGCAGCTCTGATCGAGAATATCATGATGATCATCGAAGACGTGGCCCGGCAGAAGCCGGCCAGCGCCAAGGCTCCTTATTTTAAGAGCATCGCGTTGAGCGCGAGCATGAGCCCCAGCGTCAAGCTCGATACGAGCTTTGCCAGGGATCTGCTCTGAGTCTGGATTGGTCCAGGCGAAGCCCAAAAGATTTATGACGAGCGCGCTTGACGGCGGCGCGCTCGTCAGATAGACCAAGCGCCGATGTTGCTTTCGACGTCAAAGAAGTTGGCGAGCTATAAAACGCTCTTAATCTGCCAGCGGAGACGGTCCATGCAACGCAAACAGCGCACTGTCGAAGAGTTCGGCGGTGATGATGCGAGCGTAGTTTAGACCCTCTTCGCCCCCTGGCGTCGGGGGTTTTTTGTTTGATGCAGAACTTACGAGGACAAGGAGAACACGTGAATCGCGCGGAAAAAGAAGAGTTAGTCGCGTCGATCCGCTCCGACCTGGAGACGGCGAAATCTGTCGTTCTGGGAAGCCACACCGGCATTGACGTCAATACGGTAAATGAGTTGCGGGCGGAATTTCGAGCCAACAACGTGACCTACCGGGTCGTCAAGAATACGCTGGCAAAGTTGGCGCTGAAGGACACCGATTATGAGGTAATCTCTGAGATGTTCACCGGACCCACGGCGATCGCGTTCAGCACGGAAGACGCGGTAAGCCCGGCAAAGGTCATCAAGGAGTTTGCCAAGGAGCATAAGAAATTTGAGGTTCGCGGAGGCTTTCTGGACGGAAAGGTTCTGGATGCCGCAGGTGTGGACGCGTTGGCAGAGATGCCGACCAAGGACGAGATGCGCGCGAAAGTGCTCAGCCTCTTCCAGGCCGTACCTACGAAATTCGTGCGCACACTCAATGCTGCTCCCACGGAGTTCCTTCAGATTCTTACGGCACGCAAGCAAGATCTCGAAGAGAGTGCCTGAAGAATTGTACGGATAGGATCACAAGAAACGACACCCAAACGAACATTCATAGATTTACAGGAGAATCACCATGGCAGATGTATCACGAGAAGACGTAATCGAGTTTCTTAGCAATATGAGCGTCATCGATCTTTCCGGTCTGGTAGAAGAGCTGGAAGAGAAATGGGGCGTAAGCGCGGCAGCCGCAGCACCTGTGATGATGGCCGGACCGGCCGGAGCAGCTGCTGAAGAAGAGCAGACTGAATTCGACGTCGTCCTTGAGAGCTTTGGTCAGCAGAAGATCAAGGTCATCAAGGCCGTTCGCGAGATCACCGGTCTCGGTCTTAAAGACGCCAAAGATCTCGTCGAGAGCGCTCCGGCGACCATCAAAGAAGGTCTGGAGAGCGAAGAAGCCGAGAAGCTCAAAGAGCAGCTCGAAGAAGTCGGCGCTACGGTCGAAGTGAAGTAATTCTTCACCAGTACCGAGCACCAATAAAAAGGCCCGCGAGTTTCTCGCGGGCCTTTTTTGTGTTCGTGAGAGGGTTATCGAGTGAAAACATCAGCGGGCTCAAAGTCAGCGGGCTCCGATTCGATAGAGTCGGGGCGTTCGGAAGCATCATAGGCGTCGATGCTCTGCCGGCGAACGGCGCGTCGGCGAAGAGAATGGACCCGTTCGCGATCGTCGTCGGAGAGGCTCTCGTCGTCGAGGGCTGCGTCGAGAAGAGTGGAGGCTCGGTCCCATTCGTCATCTTCGATGGCCTGCTCGGCCTGAGCGACGAGGGACTGGGAGTCATCGGAATCAGCTTCTACTTCGCTTTCAGCATCTAGTTCGGCGGAGTCTTCTTCTTCTTCGACAGCATCAATGGCGACGTTATCTTGTGAGGGGGCGCTGCGATCTTGAGTTCGTCGTTGAACGGGCGCGTCAAATAGAGCCGGGGACTCTTGTTGCTGGGGTTCGGCCTCGGCCTGTGGTTGTGGTCGCGGGGCGGCACGGCGTTGACGAGGAGCGGACGCGGCGCTACGGGTCCCACCACCCCCACGGCCGGCTCCCGATAGACCTAAGCCGCCGTAATCATTGCTTTCAGGGGCTGCCGATGGCTCGGGAGCGCTGGAGGGTTCGGGGGTCGGACGGGCCGGGGCCCGAGAGCGGGTCGATTCCTGGCGTTCCTCCAGGCGGGCCATGGCTCCCAGATCCGACGCGGGACTGGAGGGTTCCTGGCTCTGTGCTTCTTCGTCAGCTTCTTCGATCCCGCCGATTAACGCCTGAGCCATCTCTGCTTCGGCTGCTTCTTCTTCGGCCTCTTCGAGCACTTCAGGCAAGTCCTGGGCCAGAGTGGCTTCGGCGTGAGCGGTCCCGCTGGGAGCGGGATAGGTCGAGCTCTGATGGCCGACGCTGATTGAAGCGACTTCATCTGCAGGGTCCTCAAAGCCACCGGTCTGGGAGTAGAGAAAGTTGATGACCAGGGCGCAACCGATGAGAACGACGGCGACCCCGAGTCCCGATTGAAGAGTGCCAGCGGTGACCATGGATCCCCAGAGGCCTTTTTTCCCGGGATTAACCGGCGCTCTTCGACGAGGCTCGCCGCCGCTGTGGTGCTCACGGGCGGCGGCCATGATCGCGTCCTGTACCGACGTGGGTACTTTTTCCGGGGGAGGGAGGTGAGCCTGAACTTCCTGATGGGCTTGTTGGAGTTCCCGCCAGGAGTTGGCGAGCTCTTCGTCCTCGTCGATCGCACGGCGCAACTCTTCGGCCTCCGACGGTGAGAGTTCACCGTAGAGAAGATCGAGGAGTCGGTCGTTGTGATTTTGGCTGCTCATGATCGTCAAAGAGGCAAAGAGTTTAGTTCATGGGTTTCAACGGCTACAAGGCCGGGTCGCATTCCTTTACAACGGATGCGGAGCCATCTGGATCTAAAATAACTGTTGCGAGGTATAAATCTCATCCCGGCACCATCTCCAGTTGTTCTTCGTCATCGAAGCGATGTTCGCTGAAATCGGCGAGTTCACCGCGGAGGGTTTTTATGGCGTAGCGCATGCGGCTTTTAACGGTCGGGACGGGGGCGCCGACGACGTCGGAGACTTCCCGAAATTTGAGTCCCGAGATCTCGCGGAGCACAAAGACCTCGCGCTGATCCTCGGGAAGTTTCTCCAGCGCTTGCTGAAGTCGGTCCAGAAAAGCCTGGCGATCGACGTCGACTTCTCCGGAGCGTGCTCCGTCGTCGACGAGGCGATACTGGTGCGTTTCGCCTCCTTCGTCATCCCCGACGTGATTTTGCAAGGAGTAGATATCAGCCCGGGAGCGTTTGCGGGCGGCGTCAATACAGGTATTTCGGGCGATCGTATAGACCCAGGTGGTGAATTTTGCGGAGGGTTTATATGAAGATGCGCTGCGAATTACGCGTAAAAAGACGTCCTGCAAAAGCTCATCTGCGATGTCCCGGCGTCCACAGCTTCGCAATATAAAGTTGTAGATCGGTCGCTTATGGCGATCAAAGAGAAGGGCGAAAGCGCGCTCGTCTCCCTCGGCATAGCGCTGCATCAGCGCTGCGTCTTCGAGGTCCTCAAGAGGGACGTCGTCTGTTCGGTCCGAGCCGAAGAGAGATTTGAAGATAGACAGGAGCATCGCATTTCAATCTTCGAGAAATCGCCGGCGATGTTCCGAGTGTAGCGGAGATTACTCCTCGGCGGCAACGGTAGTGAGACGTTGGTGGACCTGATTGGCCATCTGTCCGACCGTAATTCGCTCTCCCCAGGAGGGAATCTGCTGGCGGTTTCCGGTCAGGCGTTGAACTGCATCGATCAGGCCTACAGCGGAGGTGCGGTGTGCGCATTGAAGGCCGATGACCTGAGCTGGCCAATCGTCACTGGTCAATAATACGGTGAGGGGATCGGAGAAATCGTCGATCTCCTGGCGTTCGAGATTGGTGTTGAAATAATTGCAGATAAAGGTAGCCCGCCGTTTAAGATCATCGTCCGGGGAGGTGGGATAAGTATCGGTCTCGGTGGGCAGGGCCTGGGCGATATCGACGATGCCACCGGGAAATTTGGCGTCCAGGATAGCCTGAGCCGAAACCCAGCGCAGCAAATCGGAGCGCTCAGCGATAACCTCAGAAAAGAAATCCACCGCATCGGCGCCGCTGACGTGAATCAGGGCGTCGACGGCGGCCTGGAGAAATTCGCCTTCCGTGGTTTCGTCCTTGATGACTTTGTGTAGATACGGGGCGATGACGTCGCTCTCGGCGTGGGCTACGGCGTGCTGCATCTCCCGGGAGAGTTCGGGGTGTTCTTCCATGGCTCGTGCCAGGACGGCGGCGTCGATAACTCTGTGGTTTTCGTCGGTGGTGTCCCTGCGCAGTTGGGCGACGACCTCTCTGGGGTCATGGGTCTCTTTGATCCAGTTGGAGAGAAGCTCCATGGCCCCGTCGCCGGCGCGTGTGACGAGCATGGGGATGGAGACATCTCCAATCTGAGTTCGAAAATCCTGCTCCTCACTCATCCACTCTCGAAAGATCTTTTCAGCTTCTGTGCGATTTTCATCATTAAGGTAGGGGTGCATTCGGTAGGCGGCGTCTTTGGCCTCGGTGGCTTTTCCGATGACAATCTGGCCGCCGCCGGCCTGCAATTCCTCGGTAAACTCCGGGATTTCATCGGACTCCCACATCGCAATGACCGCGGCAAAGGCGCCGTTGGCGATGGCCTCTTTGGCTTCCGGATCTTTGATCCGCTCCAGGATGCGGGGCACCTGATCGTGGTTGTTTTCCTCGATGATGATCTGAACCGCTCGAATACGGACCTCCATCGATTCGCGATCGCTCTGTGCCCAGTCGGAGAGTTGTTCCATTCCCCCGCGAGCGTTGCGCCATTCCTCGAGGTCTTCGGGAGTGCGCTGACATCCGAAGCTGAAGGCCATCACCGATGTGAGAAAAACGATCAATAAAACGCGGGGTGACCAGAGAGATTGAAGCGAGATGGAAGCCATGGGTTTCGTGCCCCAGGTGGTAGAAAACAATAAGTTGGGAATGTTCAGACCTGGCTAGGATAGTAGGTACCGGGGTCGGGATCAATGGTCTCGACCAATGAGGGAGAACGACACTTGTGGAGTTCTGTAACGATATGATACGGTCCGCAAAGCCGTCAATATTTGGCGGGGGTAATACCCGTTTTTCGTCTGCGAGATAAAGGACGAAAAATATTTTTTAGCGATGTCGAAGGTTGTCTTCGGCATAGTTCGTTAATGGTTTATTTTTATGGGGTTGTACAGATTATGAGATGGAAATCGAAGGTAGGAATTTTATTTAGCTCGTTATGTCTGGCGGCATTTGCTGCTGGATGTGGTGGAGATGGCGAGCCCGGTCTCGACGGAACGGATGGGCAAGATGGCCATTCCGTAACCGTAATTGATGTAGAGGCGGGCCATGAGGTTTGCGAACACGGTGGACAGAAAATCCTCGTGGGAAGCGAACTCGATGAGGACGGCGACGTCGATGAAGACGCGGCGGAGACCTCGGTCCATTACGTCTGTGATGGCGCCTCAGGGGAGCAGGGAGCAGACGGTCCCGACGGCCCTCAGGGTCCGGAAGGTCCGGAAGGTCCCCAGGGCGATAGCGTCCTGGTTCAGGAGATCGCATTTGACAACGATGAGTATGGCACCTGTGAAAACGGTGGCGTGCACTTCGTATTCGGCTATGAAGCCGACGATAATGGCGAGATCGCCGAAGACGATATCGTAGAAGAGGCCACCATTTGTAATGGCGCCGACGGGGAAACCCCGGACGTCGTGGCAACTACCGGTGATCTCGATGACGCCGATGATTGTCCGGGAACCGGAAGTAAAGTGACCTTCACCGCCGACGGTGCCGAGATTGGTTCGGTCAACGTCTGTGATGGCGTGGACGCTCGCGAACTTCTTGTGGAACAAGATCCGATCACCACCACAACCCCTTGTGACGGCAATGGTGGACAGATTATTACCTTCGGATACGACACCACCGGCGACGATGAAATCGACGAAGTGCTCGGAGAGCCGATGGAAGTCTGTAACGGCGGCGACGGCGCCGGCGACGGAACTGGTTCCGACGCGGAGATAGAAATCGTGATCGGCGACAAAGTGGACGGCTGTTTTGAAGTCCGCGTACTCATCGACGGCCTTGAAGACTCCTCGGAAACCTTATGTGATGGCGAGAAAGGAGATACGGGAGACACCG
>SKNI01000251.1 GCA_007120615.1 Myxococcales bacterium
CGGTCTGAACATCCCTTCGGATTACGACGCTCAGGCGCTCAACGACGATTACGATATGCGTCTGACGGAGTTCGTATTTCGAGCGGGCTCTCCCGGTGGAGCGGCGCTCAATTCGATCATTCCCACCTACCTCGAAGATCAATCCCATGATTATCCCATCGTCGTTCTTCTGGAACTGCGCTCCATCGACGCTGAGGCAGGAGAGATGCAGATTCGCGGGGGAGCGGGGTTGAAGGTCGACAACGAAGGAACCTACGAGTGGGACGATGAGTTGTTGGAGCCGGAGTTGGAAGATGGCGAGATTCACGAGAGTGGAGCAGCATTTGCCCGGCTTTCTCTTCTCAACTTTGTGGCCACCATCGAGACCGAAGACGCCGAGCCCAATAAGACGATCATTCCCATTCGAGATCTGGATTTCAATGCACTTCTGGAAGTGGATTCCGGCGGAGAAACACCGGAGATTAATGAGGGGATGCTCACCGGTGTGGTGGTAGCAGAAGAAGTGGAAGACGTGCGCATCTCCCTGAATCCGGGGTCGGGATCGGGAGCCTCGCTTGCACAGGTGTTGGGCGGCGATTCCACGATGAACTTCGACTATAATTGCGACGGGGAGCCGGATTCCTGGTTTCTTTCGGCCGATATTAAGGCCGCCGAAACGGTCATCGTGGACTAAGAGCGGGTAGCGCTGAAGCACATCGAAGACGACAGCAGGTTGCGTGGGGGCCGCTGTCTGGATTAGACTGCCGCTTTGATTCTAAAACTGCCCGGTCGAAATCGGGTTCCAAAGTTTGTTATTCGACTGTGTAGTGTGGGTTTTCTTGATGGTTTGCCTGGTAGACGTAATAAGTATAGATCTCGAATAATCCAGCTTCGGTCCTGATGGAGTACACACGGACGTGCAACGGATTCACAAAGAGCTAGGGGAGTATCGACTGCTGGCTACTCTGGCAAAAGGGGGGCAGTCCGAGGTGTTTTTGGCCGCCAGAAATGGGCCCCACGGCTTTTTTAGACCGGTAGTTATCAAGGCAATACCCGACGAATTTAAGGGGGAGCGACGTCTGGAGGCGCTCTTTTATCAGGAGGCGACCATCTCGTCGCGCTTCTCCCATCCCCATGTGGTATCCATCCACGATGCTCGGCGGGCCGGTGATGAGCATTTTATGGTCATGGATTACGTGGCCGGCCAGACTGTGGCAGACCTTGCCCAGCGGGCTTTTGCCAACGGGGAAGGAATCTCACTTGATGAAACTCTTCTTATCATCGCTGACGCCTGTCGGGGCCTGGATTATGTTCATTCCTTTGAGGATATCGACAGGGAGTCCTACCGAATCGTTCACTGTGATATCAGCCCCCAGAATCTGATGGTCACGTATTCGGGAGCGACTCGGGTCTTTGATTTCGGGATCTCTCAGATCACCGGGGAGTCGGGCAAGCTAAAATCGGAGATTGTGGGCGGGAAATATCCGTATATGAGTCCCGAGCAATGTCGAGGCGAAGAGGTGGATACGCGCTCCGATATCTTCAGCCTGGGCGTCATTTTATACGAACTCATCACCGGTCGACGGCTCTTTCGTCGAAAGACCAATGATGAGGTGATTCTGGCAGTCACGGAGGGAGTTATCACTCCACCGTCGGAGGTCGCCGATCATCTGGATGATGCCATCGATGAAGTGGTTATGCGCGCTCTGGCTCGCGATCCTGATGAGCGATATCAAAGCGCCGGAGAGCTGCATAACGCGCTGGATGAGCTGCTGGCCGAGAGACAGGTGCGGGTGAAGTCGCTTCGTCGGGAGCTGGGGAAAAAGGTGGCGACTCTCTTCTCCGATGAGCGGGAAGCCATCTCTGAGACGCTGCGAGACGCCCGTAGAGAGATGTCGGAGCAGGTATTTGCCCCGACCTCGGGGACGGAAGTTAAACAAGAACCAGGCCCCACCCAACGGGAGGTGGAGCTGGAAGAAGATTTGATTCGCACCCGTGAGAAACTCGCCGAGATCGACTCCAAAGCCAGGCGCTCCGCAGAGGTCGCCGCTACGCTGGTCGATGAGTTCGGACGCCTCCGCAAACGCCAGAAGTGGTTTGTGACGGCCCTGGTTGCGCTCTCCGCAATCGCCATGGGACTGGCCCTTCTGACGTTTCTGGTCGATCAGCCGGCGGTATTCGAAGAGAGCGAGCCAGGGATGAGCGCAGAGGCCGATTAGTGGGCGAGTGCATTCGTTACCGCAGCCTCAAATGCTCCAATTGCCTGGGGGAGTCCCCCGGGTTTACTTCCCCCGGCCTGTGCCAGGGTAGGGCGTCCGCCGCCTCGGCCGCCGACGTGCTCGGCGACGGCATTGATCAAATCTCCGGCTTTGAGTTTCCGGTTCTTAAAAGCACTATCCGTGACCAGACAGGCGAGGGCAGCTTTTCCATCGATGGCGGCGCCGAGTAAAATCGCGGCGTCCCGATCGGAGAGTTGCTCTCGCAATTTATCAGCGTAGGCAAGCATCTGGTCGCGGGTGTCGACTTTGATGACCCGTGAGACCACGGTGACACCTTCGATCTCGGCTGCGCCGTCGAGCATATCGGAAGCCCCTCGGTCGGCCATTTTCTGTGTGAGGCTGTCGACCTGACGTTCCAGCTGAGTTCTCTCTTGAAGAACCGATTGGGCCCGGTCCCTCAGACTTTCCACGTCGGTTTTGAAGAGCTCGGCTAATTCTTCAAGGAGTGCTCTTTCGTCGGCGAAGGTCTCAAACGCTTTCTCCTCGGTGACCGCTTCCACGCGGCGAATGCCCGCACCAACACTGGATTCGGAGGTGATTCGAAAGACTCCAATATCTCCCGTATTCTCCACATGAGTGCCACCGCAAAGCTCCACGGACTCGCCGGGGATCTGAACCACACGGACCTTGTCGCCATATTTTTCACCAAAGATGGCTGTAGCACCCATCTCGTCGACGGCGCGGTCGCGATCGACGCCGGTGTGGATCACGACGCTCTGGCGGGCTCGAATTTGCTCGTTGACCCGGTCCTCCACGCGACGGAGTTCATCGTCGGAGAGAGCCTCTCCATGTCGGAAATCAAAACGAAGACGATCGGGGGCGACGAGCGACCCGGCCTGAAAAATGGTGTCCGAGACTTGCTCCTGGAGAGCGGCGTGCAATAGATGGGTAGCGGTGTGATTGGCGGCCGTCTTCTGTCGATGACGCTCGTCGACGACAGCGACAAACTTCTCGCTCAGGTCGGCCTGGTCAGGATTTCCGACGGCCAACTCGGCGCGGTGTACGATGCCGATAGGACTCTTCTGAGTGTCCGTTATTGTGAAGGCGAGGCTTCCGTCAGCGGATGCAATCTCACCACGGTCACCCACCTGGCCTCCCGACTCAGCGTAGAAGGGGGTTCGCTCCAGGAGTAATTCGTAGGTAGCACCGTCGACGTGATGGATCTTTTGCAGGCGGGTCGTCGTCTCGAGTTGATCGTAGCCCAAAAATACGTCAGCAGGGCCCTCGTGGATGGTCTTCCAGTCGCCCACTCCGGCCACTGAAGCGTGGACGTCTTTTCCCCGGGAGGTCTCGCGATGTTCTTTCCATTTCGCTTTATAGCCGTCGATATCGATGGTCATTCCCCGCTCTTCGGCCATGATTTCGGTGAGATCCGGGGGGAAACCAAAGGTGGCGTGAAGTTCAAAGACCTCATCACCGGTGAGTTGATCGCGTTCTTCAGTTTCCGCTTTTTCGGCGGCGTCTTCAAAGAGCTCCAGGCCTCGCTCCAGATTGCGAAAGAAGCGCTCTTCTTCGAGAAGGATAAGCTCCGATGCCTGGGAGCCGGTGGCTCGCAAAGTGGGATAGGACTCTCCATAGGATTCCACCACCGTCAGTGCGACCTTGTGGAGAAATGGATCGGTGAGGCCCAACTTTCTACCGTGGCGTACGGCCCGACGAAGAACCCGTCGAAGCACATAGCCCCGACCCTCGTTGGAGAATTGAGCACCGTCGCAGATCGCGAAGGTCACCATCCGAATATGGTCGGCGATTACTGCGAAATCAGTGAAGTTGTCGCGGTCGTAAAACGCCTCCAGATCCTGATCGACGTCTTCTCCCAGTAATTCGAAGAGACTTCGAAAGATAGGGGTGAAGAGTTCGGTCTCAAAAACGTTATCTCGGCCGGCGAGTATCATGGCGGTTCGGTCCAGACCAAGACCGGTGTCGACGCTTTTGAGGGGGAGAGCGTCGAGGGAGCCGTCTTCCTGACGGTTGAACTCCATAAAGACCAGATTCCAGATCTCGTTGATCCGGTCTTCGTCGTAATCAACGGTGAACTTCATCGGTCCCATCTCGGGATGGAGGTCGTAGTGGATCTCGGTACAGGGGCCACAGGGCCCGGTGGGTCCCATGGACCAGAAGTTTTCCTCGTCCCCCTCGTCGATATCACCGAGGCGAAGAATTCGTTCCGGGTCAATGCCCATCTCTTTGGTCCAGATCTCGAAGCACTCGTCATCATCTTTGTAGATGGTCACATAGAGCCGATCTTCATCCAGCTTCAGGACGTCCAGAAGGTACTCCCAGGCCCATTTGATGGATTTTCGCTTATAATAATCCCCGAACGACCAATTTCCGAGCATCTCGAAGAAGGTTAGATGGCGTCCGTCTTTGCCCACTTCGTCGAGGTCATTGTGCTTTCCCCCAGCCCGGATGCACTTCTGCGCGCTCGTGGCCCGCTTATAGTCGCGAGTCTCGTTGCCCAGCAGGAGATCCTTAAATTGATTCATCCCGGCGTTGGTAAAGAGCAGGGTGGGATCGTTTTGAGGAACCACCGCCGATGACGGCACGACCTGGTGGTCGCGTTCTTCAAAGAAGTCGAGAAAGCTCTGGCGAATCTGGTCGGGAGTCATCATTGGTCCTTGTTCATCGAGCGGCGGCCTGTGGGATAAAAAAGATCAAAATAGGCCGCTCATATAAAGATAAGGACGGGAAAAAATTGCCTATTCCCGTCGGCGCTACAGGGCGGTGGTGTAGCACGGGGCGGGAAGAGCGATCAATCTCGTCGTGTATGGTCTGATAGAGCCCTTCGGGAAGTGCTGTGCTGCGACTAAAAATCAAAGCTCAGGGCGAGTCCGCGGTCGCCGTCGCCGGAAAAGAAGAGATTGACCCGGAGGCTGTCCATGCCCGGGGTGTCTTCATCCTCCTGGGGGAGGTCTTCGCGGTCGAGATTGAGATCGCGCATGAGTTGTAGATTGTAGTCTTCGATGATCTCGCGAGCTTCGTGAGGTTGGATGGGGTGGGGATTGGTAAACATACCGATCATCATGGGAATCATCCCCACGAGCGTTAAGCCAAGGCCAGCGCCGAATATAATGAGAGGACCATCATCGTACATATTGTCGTAGTCCGTCATTGATATTATCCCACCAACCATAAGACCTAATCCCACAACTTGAGCGCCTACTCCACTCCATATTAGTCCTCTTCTTCGCGCCCGGCGGCTTCGGTACTCACCGGCAAGATCATCGCGTCCGACGGTCTTATAAAACTCCAATCCCGCGAGCGGACGCTTATGCCGGCCCTGGTAGAAGTTGGTGTGCTGGCTGCTCGAAACCGCCTGGCCATATTGATTCACTCCGACGATTCTGGTGTCTTCGGCCCATACAAAATCTCTGGTGAAGCGATCCACTGCATCGGCCCGAGACGTGGTTTCCCCGCCGGTCTCGCCGAACGCAGCCGGTGATACGAGGAGAGTGCACAAAAGTAGTGCGATCGAGAAGAGGGGAGTGCGGTGATATTGCATCAGGTATCCTTTCAGCCATCAATATCGACAAGATTTAAATGGGTTGTTCTCACGGAAGTAAGTAGCATTAAGAACTATATATGACCAGATCGAGATCCTCGAGGCCGTAGAGAATGTGGGGATAAAAGATATTTTTTGACGAATGGCCATTTCTGGCCAATTCTAATCAACGCCCCGAGTGATTTGTTCGAGTCGTAGTTGAGGTTTTCGGGGGAATTGCCAATTTGTAGTCCTTGAGAAATTACTGGAAGTTTTATGAAAGTATTGCTTGAGCTTTTAGGTGACGCCAGCCGAGTCCTGACCAGTGTGGAGGGGCTCGGCGATTTTCGTCCGGAGTCCCGGGAGCGGGTTCGCAAGTTGTTGACTCAATTGAAGTTGGAGTCGGAGCGGATTCTGGAAAGCCAGGTCAAAGAGACCGATAAGGAAGGTCGTGAGATCTTTCTTCAGCGCGCCCTGGAAGCGATCTCTACCAGGGATTACGAAGTGGCGCGGGGAATTCTGGAGGATGCGGTCAGCGCGTTTCCCGATGACTTTGAGTTTCTAAATTATCTGGGGCTTATCGCGTGGGAGCAGGAGGACCTGCGCGGGGCGGAGGAGGCCTACCGGGGGGCGGAGCAGGTAGTCTTTGAGGATGGCTTTGATGTCACCCGCGTCGATGGAGAGGGTGATGCTGTGTTGCGGGCGGTGGAGGGACGAGCGCTGTGTCTGTATCGAATGGGAGAGTGGCGACGGGCGTTGGAGAGCTTTAAGTGGTTGGGCGAGAACTTCCCGGGTCAATATGTGGGGTGTACCTACCTGGCCGGAGAGATTCACCACTTATTGGGTGAGATCGACGAGGCCATTGAATGCTATGAAGCGGTGCCTGTGGAGCCGGCGGTTCTCTACAATCTGGCTCTGGCGAATTACGAAAATAGCGAGCTTGAGAAAGCGGCGTTTACTCTGATTCGAGCCTTCGTCTCCAACGTGCATATCGTGTCTTTTCTGTTGGGGCGCTACGCCTATCGAAAACCCTGTACGCCGGGATATTTGGGCAGCGAAACCTACGCCGAGGAATTCGCCAATGCCTGCCTCAGGTTGTGGCATCGGGCCCCGGGAAGCCTCAATTTTCTGGAGACCTGCTTTGATCACGGGTTAATCCGAAGCCATATCCAGAGCTGTAGCGAGGAGGGCGGAACCCGCCTGCTGCAGGTGGGCGACGGGACCATGGAGTGCGATGGCTGGCTGGACCAACTGCAGGACCGATCGACGCTGCAGAATATGACCAGGCGCGTATTAGACCGAATCCGGGTCTAAAGGGGCGCCGTCTGCTGAAGTGGACTCCGAGAGCTCTTCGTTTCGAATGTGGACCACTCGCTGTGGCCAGGGAATCTCGATCTCTGCATTTCCCAGAGCCTCATAAACAGACTGAGTCAACGAACTCTTGGCTTTGACAAATTCGAGGCGATCGATCCAGGCCCGAATGATTAACTCGACACCGTCGTCGCCCAGATTATCGACCAGGACCACCGGAGCCGGCTCATCAAAGATCATGGGATGAGTGGCCATCGACTTCATCAGGACTTCATTGCACACCTTCAGATCGGTCCCGTAGGCTACGCTTACGGGAATCTCGATCCGACGAATCGTGAACAGGGAGTAGTTGGTGATCGTGCTCTTGAGCAGAGTCTCGTTGGGAATTCGAACCATCAAATTATCGAACGTGCGAACCCGACTGCTCAACAGGTCAATGGTGGTGACCGTGCCGACAGTCTGATCGATCTTGACGGTATCTCCGATGGAGAAGGGGCGGTCAAAATATAAAAAGAGCCCCGAGATGACATTGGAGACGCTGGTCTGAGCGGCAAATGCCAGGGCCACCGTCAGAATGCCCGCCGCAGCGAGCAGGCCGGTCAACTGGACCCCCAAAGAGGAGAGGGTGCCAAGGATGATGGTCACAAAAAGGGAATAGAAGACCAGCTTATTGAAGAGAACGGCAGTATGTGGTGACCGATGTCGGCGCACGAACCGCTCCACCCCTTGAGCCAGAAGACGGGCAAGGAGAGTGGCGATGATTACGAAGGCAAGAGCGAAGAGATAGGGACTGACTAATTCCCAGACGCCCACCTCCTGGATC
>SKNI01000102.1 GCA_007120615.1 Myxococcales bacterium
AGAAGAGAGAAGAGAGAAGAGAGAAGAGAGAAGAGAGAAGGGCAATCGCAGAGACGCAGAGAATCGCAGAGGCGCAGAGGAAGGGCCAAAATAAAGGAAGTGGTCGAGGGGGGTGCCGGGTGGTCGGTGGTTCGAGGACCACGACCCGCACAGAGGACCACGACCCGCACGAGGCTCACCCGGCACCCCGTCGAAAGCTCCTCTTTCCCTTGCCTTTCCTCTTCGTCTCTGCGGTCCTCCGCGTCTCTGCGACGGGCCTTGCCCTTCTCTTCCTCCTCTCTTTCCCTCCCTCCCTCACAATTCGAGGGTGTGTTTCCCCCCTCCCTTATGCTATAGAACCTCCAGAAGAAATTGCACGCCAGTTCGTCTGCGGAGAGTTCCAGAAGTTGCCGCCGTCTGGCAAAAAACTTACCAGATTTTTAACGGTTTTCATTTTTCAGTAGTACGGCTCGTCCCGGTCGCGATGAACCCATGATATTAGGATGTTGAGCGAGTAAAAATTCGGTCTCCGGCGCAGTCGTCGGAGAACATAGTGTCACGTCCTAACCCTGGGGATCGGTGCCGACAGCGAGCTGTCCGATCGAGGTACTATGTCCAATATACTCGTGGTCAATTCGACCCGTGCAGAGACGCGTGTAGCGCTGATCGAAGACGGGATTTTGAGCGAGATCTACATGGAGCGCCGCCGCGACCGAGGGGTGGCGGGAAATATCTATAAAGGCCGAGTCCTGCGGGTCCTCCCCGGAATGCAGGCCGCCTTTATCGACGTGGCTCAGGAAAAGGCCGGCTTTCTCCATGTCAGCGATTTCTACAACTTCCAAAAAGACATCAACCATCTAGAAGGAGACGGAGAGACCCTCCCGCCCCCTTCTCGAGGCAAAATCAGCCGCAAGATCAACATCTCCGACTGCATGAAAGAAGGCGAGGAGATTCTGGTCCAGGTGGCCAAAGAGCCGATGGGAACCAAGGGCGCGCGGCTGACGGGACATATCTCCCTTCCCGGGCGCTACGTGGTCTTTATGCCCACCGTATCTCATATCGGCATCTCCCGACGCATCGGCTCGGAGCGCGAGAGAAAGCGACTTCGCCGGGTGGTCGAAGAGAACCGCCCTCCGGGAACCGGCTTTATCGTCCGCACCGTGAGCGAGGATATCAGCGACGAGAAGATCCTTCGCGATATGGAATTATTGGTCAAGTTGTGGACCGATATGCTCGACCGGTTCAATGAGGTAAAATCCCCTTATCTCCTCAACGAAGAGCCCGACTTGCTTCTTCGGGCCGCCCGAGACCTCTTCACCACCGACATCGAAGAGCTCATCGTCGATGACAAACAGGCCTATAAGAGAGTCAGCGAATTCACCTCTCATTATATGCCCGGATTCAGCGATAATATCTCTCTTTATTCCGCTACCGAGCCCATCTTCGACGCCTACGGGATCGAGGTGGAGATCGAACGAGCCCTGGCCCGGGAAGTCCCCCTGGAGAGCGGCGGAAGTCTGGTCTTTGACAAAACCGAGGCCCTCACCGCGGTGGACGTCAACACCGGTAAATTCGTGGGCTCTTCCAGCGACTTAGAAGAGACCATCCTGCGCACCAACCTGGAGGCCGCCGAAGAGGTGGTCTACCAGCTTCGACTGCGAAATATCGGCGGCATCATCATCATCGATTTTATCGATATGGAGGACGCCCGAAATCGAGAGCGGGTCTACCGAACCCTGGAAGCGGCACTCAAGAAAGATCGGGTCACCACCAACGCCCTGGCCATCTCCGATTTTGGGCTGGTGGAGATGACTCGAAAACGAGTTCGGGAGTCCCTGGTCCAATATATGTGCGATCCCTGTCCGCACTGCGACGGTCGGGGACAGGTCAAGACCCGGGAGACCGTGGCCGCCGAGATCGTCCGTGAGATCCGCCGTCAGGCCCCGTTGATGGCCGGCAAAACCATCTACGTCGACGCCCAGCCCGAGGTCATCTCCTATCTGCTCAACGTAGAGCGTGGGACCATCGATGAATTGGAGAAGGTCTTCGATCGCAAGATCAACCTCCGAGGTCAGCGCGGAAAGCACGTGGAGTACTTCGCTCTCTCGGACTCTCGGAGTTAGCTTCTCGCCTCTCTCCTTCCCAAAACGATCAGAAACGCCAGAACGTACCAGCCAGAGCTGCCTGATTTACCAGACCCGGGGACCGTAGCGCATCCACCGCTTCGGTCCTCGTCGACCTCTTCTATGAGTTCTTCTTCCGCTTCCCCGCCGACGTCACCGCCGCGAAGCTGGACCTGAACGGCACCCTCCTCGTCGACGTCGCCGTTGGCCACGACCACGTAGATGGGCAACTCTTCGGCTCGAAAAAGCACCCACTCTTCTCCCACCACCACAACTGCGCCGCTCTCGGCAAACTCACCGGGGCTCACGACCTGCAACGAGGCTGGCGCGAAGTCGTCTCGCTCCTCGGCCCGTAGACTCACGTCGCGACCACCGTCGATTCGGGCGTATTTCACCGCCAGGGGGTCGACGGCCACATTCCAATCTACTCCTCGGTCGGCGTCGATATCGATGGCCCTGATCTCATCAAAGCGCTCGGCCTCCGGATAGCCCTGGCCTTCCACCGCCCGACTACCCGTAAAGACATTCCACGCCGCGAAGAGCTCGAAGGTCTCCGACAGACTCGTCCCCTCTTCTGCCAGAACCGTCTCCAGCCCTTCGATCGTGTCCAATCCTTCGCCCATGGCCTCGAAGATCTCTTGAATCACCTGGGCGCCAAATTGTTGCTCCAGAAAATACGCGAAGATGCTGGCCCCATAAGCAAAGGAGTCAAAAGCGCCTCGCTGACGGTCGTGAAGAGAGCGCTCGTGGTCATCGAAATAGGGGCCCGTCAGTCGCTCGAAATCGGACTGCTCGGCCCAGAAATGCTCCTGAAACCAGGTCGCCGTCCCCTCCGACCACCACGGGGGAAGCCGCTGATAGGCCGCCTGCACCGCGTGGAAGAATTCGTGGCTTATGACCACCCGCAGGGCGTATTCTACCGACGGGTAATAGAGAGGCTCAAAGTTATTGTCGATCCTCAGATGCCCCCGACAGACCTCGGCTGCTCCAAAGGCTCCACAGGCCTCGACGCGATAATTTCCGTCTCCGGCGCTGAAGTCGACCAAAAAGAGATCCAACGGCTCCGACGAAGGGAAAAGGGAGTCCGAAAGCGGCCGTCGCCACCCTTGATCCTCCAGAAATTCTCCCACCTCATCGGCGATTTCGGCGACCATTTCTACATAGTCGGGGACGCCGCTGGAGTTGGAGTCCCGTTGCGGCGGACGATGCGAACCTTCCGTGGCAAAAAACACGCGAACGTGGCCCTCGGGGCTGACCAGACTGTCGGTCTCAGCCCCCTCATACCCCGCCGGGTCCTCGGGATCTGTGGGACGAAGCTCCGATTCCGACTGGCGAAGCTCCTCCTCCAGACTCTCCCCACAGGAAAGCCCAAAGACCACCATCGTCAACACCATCGAACCAACAAAAAGCAGCCGGCTCATCACTGGTCCTCAAGCTGGGCCCATCGAATCGTGTAGACTCCGCTCTCCCAGTCCACGATCTGAATCTTATAATGGGTCGACCCCTCATCGCGGCGAAGGACGTAGATATCTCCATCCACCGGACCGACGCCCCCACTTCCACCGCTTCCGTAATCATACCAGGACTGCGATCCGGAGTCGTTGAAGGGATTGAGCTTATTGAAGGCCGTAAAGAGGTTTCCGATGCCGTCCAATTCGGGCTCGCAATCATCATCAAAGGAGCGGTCGATTCGAAAGGGAACATCAGAGCCGGGAATCTCGGTGACCTCCTCCAGGGTGGTGTCGGAAAATTTGGTCAACTCCACGCTGCCCGCGCCGGAGTCGCCGCTATTGGTTCGAATCGCAACCCGCTTAAAGGCCAGATCCCAGCTCTCATCGTCGAGGCTCTCCAGATCCGTGATATCGACGCGCGCTCCGGTCTCCAGACTCACGTACACGAAGGGATGTCCGGCAGCGGCCTGCATCCCACCGGCGGCGGCGTCCACGGTCAGCTCCCGATAGTCGTCGTGATCTTCGACGGAGACGCTGGCGTTGGAGACGATATCATTGAGCGGCCACTCATTGATCACGGCGTCACCGCAGCGATAGTCGCCCTCCGAGGATCCGCCGATATCGCCCAGCGTCAACACGTCTTCCTCATCTTCACCGGCGTCGACCTCGTCCAGGGGCACGGGCTCTTCACCGGAGGTCGACGAGCAGGCTGCTGCGCCAAAAGCGAGAATAAATAAACTGAAAAGTACTGATTTTTTCATAAGACCTGACCATTAAAAGAGCGTAAAATCATCAACTGCGGAGCGCGGACGTCCTCGTCCGCATCAAAAGAGAAGCGCTTTTTCATTCCCTGCAAATCGGGCCGCGCTCCAGGGCTGCTGCCCATTGCATACAATAAAGTTGCCGTTGATGGTAGCCGTCACTGCAACGCCAGCCGCACCCGCCCTCGGACGCCGTCTTCAACCTTGACGGCTCCCGCCCACTGGACCCGAATATCCTGCACGCCGGCCTGGTCTTTGGAGCCCTGATTCTCGCTGATCCAGTCGGGACGACGAATCATCACGGACAGCGGGAAGGTGGCTGAGGCGATCTGATTTCCACCGTCAAACCCGCCGGCCGGCCCGCCGGCTTTATTCTGACTCACCCGCACGCCATCGAGCACACACTTAAAGGGAAGCGAGAAGCCCGCCTGGCCCACGAGCCGCTCCAGATGGCCGTCGGGCAGCGTCACCACCAGAAGTCCACCGCCGCCTCCGGAGTCGGCCCGATTTCGATTGACCGTGCACCCCTCTTCGAGCTTGATATGAGCGTTCATCACGGCGATGCCTCCGCCCCGGGTATTGGCCTGATTGGCCACCACCGACAGGCCCCGGGCCTGCAGCCTTGCGCCTCTCCAGACGAAGACTCCGCCGCCGACGCCGTTTCGGCTCCCCGAGGCCCGGTTGGCCCGAAGGAGCGCGTCTTCGAAATGCAGAATCGCTCGTCCCACCCCGGCCGCTCCCCCGCCGGAGGTCTTGGCCAGGTTATGTACCACCTCCAATCCCTTGCACCGAATCATGGCTGCCTGTTCGGGCCACCCCACCGCCAGCAACCCACCCCCTACGTCGGCCCGATTCTCACTGCAAACCCCTCGCCCCTCTCCGGTGGACTTGATGACCACCCGGGCGCCCACCGCCGCCACCGCCCCTCCACCGACGGCGGCGTCGTTGCCGTCGAAGATCGAGTCCACGATGCGCACCAATCCCCCCTTCGCCACCAGCCCCCCTCCCAGCCCGGTTACGGTTCGCCACTGCATCATATCCAGATTTACCACATCCCTGGGCTCTCGCTCGCAGAGGGCCCGATTTCGCTGCAACAAACTCCGCTCCAGAGTGACCGGTTTTTCGGTGTCGATGACCGCGATGGCCCCGCCCATGGGCGCTGTATTGCTGTCGAAGATCGAGGCCTCGATCTTGACCACGCTCTCCCGAACCGTCAGCCCCCCGCCCTCGACTCGAGAGGCGTTGCCTTTCCACAGGCAGCCCACAAAGACCACCTTTCGGCCGGGCAGATCCTCTCCACACTCTTCGACCAATGCGCCGCCTCGAGAGAATCCCTCGAAGGCGCAGTGAACCACCGCCAGCGCCACAGACTTATGGGCCTTCAGCCCGGTCTGAGCCACCCCTTTTCGACCCACCAGATAGCAGCCGAAGAGCCCCTGCTTTTGTCCCGGCAATATCCGCACCGCGAAATTCGCGTCGCTGGGCGTAAGGATGGTCACTCGATCGGGGTGATCGACCTCGTTTTGCTCCCGCAACCAACTCAGCCGCTGATCGACGGTGACGTGAGTTGGAATCCGGTGATTGAGCACCGTAACCCGGTCCGGGATCTCCACCGATGCCTGGTAGACCCCGGGCATCACCCGCACGATCACGGGCTCCTGGCGTTCCATGACCACCTGAAATGCGTGACGAATGGCCTCGTCGATCTCGGTATGGGGCAGGTCCGGATTGTTGATCCTCTTTGAGCTATCCACGACCTCCGTCGGCTCCACTCCCCCGTCGAGGTAGAGCACCGGCGCATCCTCCATCCCGGGAGGGAAATAAAACCCTTCGCTCTCCGGGCGCCGAGCCGTCTTCGGGCTCTCTTCGACGGTCGGGGACCGAATCTTTTGTTCTTCCTGCAGAAAGGCCATCAGCGAATCCGGATCTTCTGCGGCCTCCTCCCGGGCGATCTGAGACTTGGTCTTGTCATCGAGGTCCAGATCTAAGCCCTCTTCCACCTCGATCTCGTCGGGAACTCCCACGGTTCTTCCCCGCATCGCGGCCCGGTCCAACATCGGCGTGCGCCGTGAATCGCGCCCCGACGCCTGCTTGATCCGCCGCTCCAGAGCCTCCTCCTCTTTTTCGGCGATCCCCTGGCGATTCACCATCACAACGGCGCCCATAAGAAACGCCATCGACGATGCAAAAAAGAGCGCCGGATACCGCAACAGATGGGTATCCACGCAATACGACAGCGTAAGCCCGTCCATCCCGGCCGGGACAGGCCACCAACCAAAGCAATAGATCAGCGGTCCAATTGTGGCCGCCATCATGATCACCGAACCCGCCCAGCATCGTCGTTGCCACTTTTTATATCGGGCCGTAACGGCGCCCATCATTTCCTCAATACTTCTGCATTCTCAGCAGGGGATAAGCGATCGCCAGAAAAAGAACACAATAGCCGATCATCGGCAAGAGATGCCCCGCCGCCCGAATCTGATCCGGGGCGGTCTGGCTGAACTCCAATAAGCTCTCATAGGCCCACCTGGACGGCATGGCCGTAAATAACACCTCGCTCAATCCCCGAAATTGATCCGCCGAGATGGTAAATTCACTGAAGATGATCTGCGGGATAATCACCAGGGGAACCAGGCCCACGGCGTAGTCGCTTCGCCGCACCACCGACGAGATCAACAGCCCCAGACAGGTCCCACATAACATCGTAAAGAAGAGCCCGATGAAGAGCCATCCCATGGGTACCCGGACGTCGATCCCCTTGAGCACGATCACCCCGTAAATCCCGACCTGCACCGTGCCCACAAGCGCCAGCACCCGGACTTTACTGTAGAGATAGGCCCCCACGTCGAGGTTGAACATGCGCTCTCTCAAAAAGAGGGCCCGCTCCTTTACGATCTCTCGACAGGCGTTCATGCACCCGATCCAGAAGATGGACAGGACCATCACGAAATAAAGACTGGGGCTGGCCCGGTCCACATTCTGCCAGACCATCACCGCCATAAGAGCCAGAGCCGGCGCCTGAAGGAGTAACAATCCCGTATTCTTCCAGTCCGCCAGCACGGTCTCCAGATACCGGTCGGTGAGCACCGAGGCCTGATAGCTATCGATAAAGCCCCGCCGCTTCGGCTTCTCGTCGTCTGTGATTTCGCTTTCGTCACTCATCCATATCTCGATTTCACGTCAGATACTCCGCGCCAAGGGTGCTCTTTTTATAGGCCTCTTGCCAGGCGGCGGCGGTCTTTTCCTGGAGACGACCATAGATCTGAACGTAGTCTTCCACACCAAAGAACTTCTTGAGTTCTTTGACGGGTCCGAAATAACACAGCCGCCCCTCCCCGAGTACACAAACCATATCGAGCAGATCCAGAGACGACATAATATGAGTGGTCACCACCACGATTCGACCGCCCGTGGTTAACTCCTTGAAGGTCTCAGTCAGGGAGCGCTCCAACGCCGGGTCGAGGCCGCTTGTGGGCTCGTCGGCGAAGATGAGCCGGGGCCGACTGATGAGCTCCATGCCCACGCTG
>SKNI01000219.1 GCA_007120615.1 Myxococcales bacterium
GCATCGTCGAGAAGTGAGATGAAGGGATTTTGGGGCTGATGAGCCGCAGTAGACAGGTCATGGATATTCCAGGTTAGCCTGGAATATTCATAACATGTCGTCACGAGGCAAAATCAGCGTCAAAAGCCCAAAATCGAGCCCCGCAGGCGATGCAGCGCATCGTCGAGAAGTGAGATGAAGGGATTTTGGGGCTGATGAGCCGCAGTAGACAGGTCATGGATATTCCAGGTTAGCTTGCCCGCTGCGTGATCTGCTATATAAACCTCTGGCGGAGGCCTCGCTTGTCTTCTCATCACTTGGCTATCGTACGATTTCTTTCACTCCTGCCCCGAATAAACGCCATGCGTATTATCACCCCGGCTCTTCTGGTCATGCTATTCACGTTCATCGCCTGTGACGGGCCCTCGTCGACAGCGGAGGCTGACGGGGAAAACCAACAAGATCAGCCGGTCGTGCAACGGGAGTCTGAAGATCCGATCGCCGCCTGGCACCAGCAACGGGCGCGGGAATTCTCCACCCTCGATGACCTGGCGCCGATCCTCGAGAAGGCTTCCGATCGTCGCCTCATCTTACTTGGCGAAGCCTCTCACGGGACCAGAGAATATTATCAATGGCGAGCCGAGTTGAGTCTTGCCCTCGCCGACGGACCAGGGCTCGACTTTGTGGCCCTTGAGGCCGACGCCCATTCGGTGCGGGCTGCCGATCAATACGTAATGGGTCAGGGCGAAGCCGATGAAGTGGAAGACCTTTTGCGAGAGCATTTTGACCGCTGGCCGCAGTGGATGTGGGCAAATGCCGAGTTCGCCGAATTTTTGCGAAACGCACGGGCTCATAATCAGGAAAACCCGTCGCGCCCCCTTCGAATCTATGGAATGGACGTCTTTGGCTTTTACGACTCCATCGGACAACTCAATGCTTTGGCCGATCAATATCACCCCGACCAGGCCCCCAAACTCGCCGGACATCTCAACTGCCTGGGTCAATACGGGCGGGACCGAGAGAGTTATGCGCGAGCTCTCCATAATCGACGACACTCCCATCGGGGACACGACCATCAAGACAGCGGCGAGCCCACCTGCGAAGCGGAGATTCAGCGAGCATTCGACCTGGTCATGGAACTCTTCTCCGAGAACGGGTACGACCATATCCTGGCCAGAACTCACGCTCATGTAGTCCGGGCCGCCGAAAACCAGCAGCGATCTCGGATTACACACGGCAACCCCGCAACTCATTGGAACGCACGGGCCCGACCGATGTATGAGATCACCGAGGAGATTCTCACCGCCAAGGGCGACGACGCTCGAGGGGCGGTATGGGCTCATAATACTCACCTCGGCGACGCCCGCGCCTCTCGGATGGGCGATCAAGATCAGGTAAATATCGGCCAACTCTCCCGTGAGAGCCTCGGGGAAGACGCGGTACTCTCCGTCGGTTTTTCCACCTATGAGGGCCGGGTCATCGCCGGAGCCCAGTGGGGTGCCCCGTTGGAGATTATGGAAGTGCCGAAGGGAAAGGAAGACAGCCTCGATGAATTGCTGCACAGATCAGGACCCTCCAACCATTTCGTGATCTTCGAGAAGGAAGACCGAGAGTTGCCCTTTTTCCAAGAGCGCCCCGGGCAGCGCGCTATCGGGGTGGTCTATAATCCGGCACGCGAGCGATTCGGAAATTACGTTCCCACCAACCCCGCGGCCCGCTATGACGTCTTGATCTTTCTCGCAGAAACCGAAGAACTCAACCCACTGTAGCCAACTACCACTCCCTTGAGCGAAAGCAGTTATCATGACCGAACCCCTATTGCGCGAAGGCTCGCTTACCTGGCGAAAAGAACTCGTCGATTTCGTCGAAAAACTTCGAGGGGCGCTGCCCCAACAGGACGAATTAACCCCTCTGCAAGACTGGCAGCGCCGGATTACGGGCGGTGTGGTCGTCCAATTCTTCAGCTTTTTGGAGAAGACCGCCTCCGAGGAGCTCTATCCCCAGCTTGCGGATCATCCTCTTCCGGAGCGGCTCTTTCTACTGGTCACCGACGAGCCAGGACTTCTGGCAGCCCAGGAATTAATGGACCTCGATAGCGTTCAGGCCTACGCCGTTCTCAAAGAAGAGTGGCGAGCATTTCTGGAAGCGCCCAACACCGATCCCGACGAGGCCTACATCCATCATTATCAATTCTGGAGCGTCTGGCATCAAAATATACCGGATAATTGGGATGTGGAACCCCTGGAAGAGGGCTACGATTACTGGCTTCACGAGGAGGGTTTTGCCCTGGCCGACGGAGCCGGACGGGGCGCTCAGCACCTCTGGAAATGGAACGGCGAAAAAATGGAATTGGCTGAAGAAACCATGACCTCCTGGACTTCGTGATACTTTCTTTGTCTTACCCCTGCCCGCGGACAAATTGAGATGGCTGGATTTATTGGAGCGATTCGTCAGGTCTACCGCGACTCGCAAAAATCAGAAGATATCGCGTGGAATACCTACGTAGCCAGACCGCTGGCGGCGGTGTTGGTACATCTGCTTCGCTCCACTCCCCTGACGCCCAACCAGGTCACGTTTCTGGGGGGATTTGTCTTCGTATTCGCCGCCGTGGCTCTGATCGCCTGGCCCGGTCCGGTGGGCTTTCTGGTGGCTGCGCTGATCGTTCAATTTTCCTATCTCCTGGACTGCGCAGACGGACAACTGGCCCGCATCAAGCAGATGACCTCCGAGGTGGGCGCCCACCTCGACTTTTTGATGGACGAGTTCAAGGCTCTCCTTCTGGTGGGTGCGGCCGGGATTCGCCTCTGGGTCGTAGAGGACGATATTCTATGGCTTTTTGTGGCCATCGGGGCGGTCTTCATTGTCTCCGCGGCCACGTCCCTGACGAATTTCATCCGCCGCCCGGAGTACGCCGGCAAAGCGGTGGGCCCCGGGGAATCGGCCAAAAAACGGGCCCTTCCGAAATCACCGGTGGGCAAAGTGATCTGGCTGGTGGAAGCAGTGGCTCGATATTTTGTGCACTACCCCTCCTGGATCATCTGGATCGCCATCGTTGGATTTTTCGTTCCCCTGGACACGGCTATCCTCTTTCTGGTTCCCTTTCTGGGCGTGTACATCCTCTATATGGGCCGTACGAGCCTGAGTATTCTCCTTAAACTTGGCACGCCGGGATTTTATCGATGACAAATGTGATTATCATTGCAGCCGGACGGGGAAGTCGCCTGGAGCATCACACCGACGAGCGCCCCAAATGCATGGTCACCGTCGCCGGTCGATCGATCCTCGATCATCAACTGGCGGCCTTACAAAGCCATGGATTGACCGATCTTCATATCATTCGCGGGTATCTGGCCGAGAAATTAGAAGTCGACGGAGCCAGCTATTACGCCAATACCAGCTGGAGAGATAATAATATTCTCCACTCCCTTTTCTGCGCCCGTGAGGCGATGAAAGGACCTTTTTTGTCGACCTATTCCGACATCGTCTACACCGCAGAAGTGGTGGAAGCCGCGCTGCGACAGCCCGGTGATATCAACCTGGTCGTCGACCGGAAGTGGCATCAGGCCTATGAGGGTCGTGTCGATCACCCGGTGGGCCAGGCGGAGCTCGTACAAGCAGACGGCGGGCGCGTGCTCCAGGTGGGAAAAGACGTCGGCCCAGCAGGCGCGGCGGGAGAATTCATCGGCCTGGCCTCTTATACGGCGCGGGGTGCTGAGTTGATGCGGGAGACCTTCGAGGATCTGGAGTCCACCCTTGGACCGGATGACCTCTTTCGCCACGGGCGGATCTTTCGAAAAGCCTACCTCGCCGACCTATTTGAAGAGATGATCGACCGGGGAATTGAGATCAACTGGACTCCCATTGACGGCGGCTGGCGTGAGATCGACACGGTCCAGGATCTACAGGCCGTCAACCAAGCGTGGAGCCCATGAGCCAGGAGCCGCTCATAAACAGGGGCGACTTCTTGCCACTGGCGCCTCCAAAGATGTGGACGCGAGGCTTTCTGTTCATCTGCGGGATCGTCACATTATTGCTCCTGATGTTCGTTCGTGAGATGTCTCTGTTGATGGAGGCCGAGTTTTCTCAGATTACCTGGCTGGTGCCTCTCATCACGGTCACCGTGTTGATGGCGATTCGACGCCTGCTGTTGCCCTCAAGACCCCGCAAAATCCGCTTCTTCGAAGATCATGTGGAGATCCCTCGAGGGCGAAATTCCCGCCGATCTCATACGACAAAATACGACGAGATCCGCACCATCGTCCCCCTTTCGTCCAGGGGCCAGCCGGCGCTGGTCATCGATAGTCCGGGGAGAGTCCACGTTTTGGTGGCTGCGGATTTTGCTCACCCCGAATTATGGCGAGTGTTATGGGCTCAGCTGATGGAGCGAATCCGGCGACGACCGGGATCGATAGAACAGCTTCATGCGATGCGGGATCTGGCCAATCTTAGCCAACAAACCAGCTCCACCTCTCCGACCTTTACCAAACGCCTCTTCTGGGTGATCGCCGCCATTTTCGGCGCTCAATATTTTTTATCTCCCCCGGTGGACATCCTCGAATACCTCTATTTCGGGGCCAATTCCTCGGTCCTGGTCCTCGAGTCCGGGCAGTGGTGGCGAGTGGTGACGGCGAATTTGCTCCACGGCAATCTCCTTCATATCGGAGTAAATGGATTCGCTCTTTATTTTCTGGGCACCTATTCCGAGCGGCTCCTGGGAGTTCCCCGAACGGTCGTTTTAATTCTGGGCTCCGGATTATTCGGCGCCGCCGCTTCCATGATCGGGACACCGCTCTTCTCGGTGGGAATCTCCACGGCGATCTTCGGACTTCTCGGTTCGTATCTGGCAGTTCATCTTCGCTTCGGAAAAGAGCTCCCGCCGCCCTATCGGCAGAGTCGCCTGTGGTGGACAGTGATATTGGTGCTCAACGGTCTGCTCTCCATCGGGGTACCGGTCATCGACGGATGGGGCCACTTCGGCGGCTTTGTCGCCGGGCTGGCGTTAACCCTGGTGATGCTTCGTGGTCAGGAGAGTTTCATACCCCGCCCGCCCCACGGCTCGATCACCAATCTTTTTGCCGCCCTTCTGGTGGCTCTCTACGCCGGCGCCTCGGTCTTCGCTGTGGGATATGCCCTGGGCGATCATCCCGAAGACGAGGTTCGTATCGCTCAGGAGCTTTTGGAGCGATCTGACGAAGAAAATCCCCTCATGCTTCTGGAGATGGTGCGCCAGTGGGATCTCTACCAACCCCAGGAAGAGCGGTCGCCTGAGCTCAGCGAAATTCTGCGCAGATTGGAGAGTAAGGCTCGAGATAGACTTTAGATCCGAAGCTCTCTTACTTTTCGGAGTGCCAGATCTCAGGCAGGGGCGCTTCCACCCGCAAACGCTCACCGGTGACGGGATGGCCGATTCCAATTCGCCAGGCGTGAAGCGCATGACGGGGAAAGTGAAGCTCGGCCAGTAGCTCTTGATCGTCTGGAAAATCACAGGTGGCTTTGAAAAAGTCGTCGGACTTTCCGTAGAGCTTGTCTCCCGCGATAGGCGTTCCTTCCATGGCCAGATGCACTCGAATCTGGTGTTGGCGACCGGTCTCGATTCGAACCTCCAGATCGGCCAGATCTCCCATCGGGTGAGACTGACGCCCTAGAACTTTGACCTGGGTTCGCGCGTGGAGATCACCGTGCCATACCCGCATGGGAAGTGAGCTGGTCTCATCAAACCCGAGAGGAGAATCTAGAATGCGTTTTTCGCCGACCTCCCAGGTAGTTTCGGGGTCTATCACCAGAGCTCGATAGACTTTCTGAGGGTCATCACTGGCGAAGAGTTCCCGAAGAGGGGCTACAAACTCGGAGGTTCGGGCGCAGACGAGGGCGCCGCTGGTCTCCCGATCAAGCCTGTGAGCCGGCTCCGCCCCCTCCCATCCAAGTCGCTTGAAATAGAAGGTGATCGTATTGAGTCTGACCGTAGCCGTCTCGTGGACCAGCATTCCCGAGGGTTTATCGACGATCACCACAGCGGCGTCCTCAAAAAGGATCGACGCTTCTTCGTCCTGAACCACCTCCGGCTCCAACTCCTCGCGAATGATCACCACGTCGGCGAGCCGAAGTTTTGTGCCCGCTTTTACTTTGCGCTCCGGAAGTACCTCGACGGTGCCGCTACAGGCGACGCGCCCGGCCAGCGATCTGGACATCCCATCGATTCGATTGGCCAGAAATTGATCGAGGCGCCAACCGATGAAGTTATGGTCCACCTCGTAGCGGCGGACCCTGATATTGTCGTCGATACGTTTTCCCTGATCTGACACGCGAACTCCCGAAACCGACTGCTTTCGAATCACCAACCTGGATTATGAGTACATTCTTATGCCATTAGCTGACAATGCCCGCCGCTTTTCGGAGCCCCACCGTCGATTTGCATCTCACCAAAATAACTGCGAAAGTACCGTCGGTTTTCGGCGCGGACGTCCCCGTCTTCCCATGGAAAGACGGGGACGTCCGCGCTCCATCTAACGGACCAATAGCCAGCACCATGACCGACCGCCTGGAAAAGCTAGTGATTCAGAGCTATGGATTTCCCGTGATCCTGCGAGATGTCCCGGCTCTGGAATTTCACGACCAGTGGATGCCCTATATAAACTGGGATGAACTCCAGGCTGTGGTGGTCAGGGCATTGGCCCATAAACCGAGCCCCCTGACCGGAAACGAAGTTCATTTCATCCGTCAATATATCGACGCCGGCCCCTCGGACTTTGCGACTTTGTCCGGCGGGACTCTCGACCAGGTCCGAGTCTGGGAAAAGAGAGAAACAAACGCCACCGGCATGAGGCGAGATCAGGAGATCGCCCTTCGAACTCGCATTCTGGACGCCGTCCCGGATACCACTCGGACCCAATCGGTGGACTCCACGCCCAACACCTCGACGTTTCAACCCTGCGATGCGCAGCCTCAATTGGTTTTGACCTTCGACCAAGCCGGTAGACCTCGCCACCACTTTACATAGATGACATCCGGAAATGAGGCTGTGGGACCTGATGTGGGACCAGCCTCCAGAATGTGGGAATTCCCCTGAATCCGAAAAAAAAGACCCCGCACAGACGCAGTGTCCATGCGGGTATTCTAAGTGGAGCCGATGGGGATCGAACCCACGACCTCTAGAGTGCGATTCTAGCGCTCTCCCAGCTGAGCTACGGCCCCGCGCGTGCAGTCTAAATTTCTAATTCAATCGGTGGGGCCGGTCAAGGATAGAGCGTCCATGCTCGGAGCGCGGACGTCCCCGGCCGCATTGAGCCAAGAGCGCTTTTTCTTTGATGCGGACGAGGACGTCCGCGCTCCGATAATACCCGAATCATTCCCGAGTACCATTTCCTTCTGGCCGGCAAAGCGATTATGCTCTCTTTGCGATAAATCAAAAAACGTGGAGAAGTTGATGCAAAAAATAATCTGGAATCTCGGACTATCGATCGTGGCCACCACCTTTGTCATGGCCTGTGGAAACGGCGAAGATCCCGGCGATAATATCGACGATCACGACGCCGCTGAAATCGAGCGCGTCGTTACCCTGGGCACACAATGTGACGACGGTCAGAGCACCCGAACGATGAGAGTGTTGTTGACCGCCGACGGCGATAAGCCGGTGAAACTCGGAGAGGCCGCGGAGGCCGAGGGCACCTGGTCGCTTCGGACGCTGGTGGAAGCCGACATCCGATTCGAGGAGAGCAGAGCTTATTCGTTCCCCGATATCTCCTGTGGAGACGACGGCGATTGCCCCGGAGAGCTGACCTGCTCTGTGGGACTCGACGCCGCCGATGACCTCGGGCCTCGGTGCAACGCGTCGGCGTCGGTCACTGCCGATGGAGCGCCGC